>JBAYVV010000058.1:0-22578 GCA_041674465.1 Sterolibacterium sp. | reverse complement strand
GCGCCTTCGGGTTGGGGTAGTACAGGTGGGGGCCGTTGGAGGTGCGGTCGCAATTGACCACCAGGGCGGTCTCGGCCATGCCGACTTCGATTTCCTGGGCGGCCGCCAGGAGGGTACGCACGCCCGTGGCGCAGGCCTGCATCAGGGTCGGGCCGCCGACGTGGCCCATGCCGGCCATGCCGGTGAGCCAGGGCAGGCCGTAGAAGGCATGTTTCTGGGGCACCGAGAAGCCCAGCACGCCATAGTCGAACATCTGGGGATCGAGCTTGCGTTTGGCCAGTTCCTGGCGGGCGACATAGGCTGCGAATTCGACGCTGTGCAGATGCGCCAAGCTGCCCTGCCACCGCGTGAAGGGCGTGCTCCAGTAGGCCCCGTATGGAATCTCCGCTTTGTACATGCCGTGTCTCCTGTAAATAGCTTGCCCAGTTCGCTTCCGGTGGAAGTGAAAATGGTCTACTGTTATTTTCGACAAAATATACATCAATTTTCAATTGATAGTCAATCAGTATTTGATAGAATGTAAGTTGATGTAAAAATTCGCTCCTCAAAAGCGATCACAATAATTGACCGGATGGGGGATTACCTGGCTAGTACCTGGCTATTGGCGTCAGCCAGACTCTCAGATTGACAATGACCCGCATCGGCGGATACGCTCACGCACCTAAGCCAGCGCTGAGATTCGTCCGTCGCGTGCTTTGCTGAAAGCAATTCGATGAACACGAGGCAAGTTGGAGAATCCCGTTTGGATCAGGACTATTACAAAGATTGGCATCTCGGCCACACACCGCACGAGGCGATGACCACGGAATTCGAGTGGGCGGTCCTGCGCTTCGAGCAAGCCTTTCAGCGCTTCATTCTGCAAGTGGGCAGCATGAGCGGGCTGGGCCACCTGACTTATCAGGAACTGATATCGCTCCACGTCATTCGCATGCAGGATCGCCCCAAGACGGCGACCGTGATTGCGCGCCAACTCAACATGGACGGCATCACCAACCTGCAGTACAGCCTGCGCAAACTCATCAAATACAAGTTGCTCACCAAGATCAAGGGCGGCAACAGCAAGATCTACACCTATGCGGTCACGCCGGCGGGGGTCGCCATGCTCGAGGAGTACACGCGCATCCGCCGCAATGTACTCACCGACCAGACCATGAATATCGAACAGATTGACAAGCGGCTGATCGAAACCGCCAAATTGATCAGCATGCTGACCGGGGTGTACGACGAGGCCGGACGGGTCTCGGCAACTTACAGCGCGTATAGCAAACTCAACCTGGTGGTCGAAAACACCAAAAAGAGCAAATCAGAAGGCAAGTGAGGAAATGAAACTGGCCGCCATGGGCGGCCAGTCGAGTTGCCGATCCGAAGGGACTCCCCCGATCGGACTTTCTTCCACAAGCGATTACATCGGCGGCATTTTCGGGAAGCGCGGAATCGCCGACGATATTTCCGCCCAGGGCTGGGCGCTGTCGCAATAAATGCTCATCGCGGGCTTGAGCCAGCTTGGGTCATCCAGCGAACCGGCCTTGATCACCAGCAGATCCGGAATCGCGTTGGGCACGCTCCACAGACTCGAGCCGCACTTGCCGCAGAAATGCCGCGTGACGGTATTGCCGCTGTCGGCCGTGGTGTCGTAAGTTGTGCTCTGGCCCTTGACCACCTTGAAAGCCGGCTTGGGCACCAGCAGGTTGGTGCTCATCTGCGCGCCGCTGGTCTTCTGGCAGTCGGTGCAATAGCAATGCGCGACCGCCATCGGTTCGGCGGCGCACTCGTAACGCACGGCGCCGCAAACGCAGCCGCCGCTGAAAGGTGTACTCATGGTGTTTCCTCCTTGGATTGATCAACAGACCCCGAATCGGGCTTACTACATCAATTAGCAACTATAAGCAGATTGCCCCGGCAGACTTATCCCGCAACTGCATCGCATATCACTTCACTGCCAATTTCACAGCCCCAGGCTGCTCCATATCTCATCGATGCGCTGCTTCACGGCAGCATCCATGGCGATCGGGCGACCCCACTCGCGCGTCGTCTCGCCAGCCCACTTGTTGGTGGCATCGATGCCCATCTTGCTGCCCAGTCCGGCGACCGGCGAAGCGAAATCGAGATAATCGATCGGTGTATTCTCGGCGATCAAGGTATCACGCGCCGCATCGACGCGCGTCGTGACCGCCCAGATCACTTCCTTCCAGTCGCGGATGTCGATGTCGTCGTCGGTGACGATGATGAACTTGGTATACATGAACTGGCGCAGGAAACTCCAGATGCCGAACATCACGCGCTTGGCATGGCCGGGATACTGCTTCTTCATGCTCACCAGCGCCAGCCGGTAGGAGCAGCCTTCGGGCGGCAGATAGAAATCGACGATCTCGGGAAACTGCTTTTTCAACAAGGGCACGAACACTTCATTGAGTGCCACGCCAAGCATGGCCGGTTCGTCAGGCGGCTTGCCGGTGTAGGTCGAGTGGTAGATCGCCTGTTTACGCAGCGTAATCCGCTCGATGGTGAACACCGGAAACTCGGCCTGCTCGTTGTAGTAACCCGTGTGATCTCCAAACGGCCCTTCCAGGGCCGTTTCGTAGCGTTGCCGTCCTTCGAGCGCAGTTTCTCCGGGGTGCTCATTTGGGTAAATGGCGCCTTCGAGCACGATCTCGGCCGAAGCCGGCACCTGCAGATCGCTGCCCAGGCACTTCGCCACTTCGGTCTTGGCGCCACGCAAGAGGCCGGCGAACTGGTATTCCGACAGCGTATCCGGTACCGGCGTCACAGCACTCAGCATCGTCGCCGGGTCGGCACCGATCGCTACTGCCACCGGGAAAGGCTGGCCCGGATAAGCTGCACAGTGCTCACGGAAATCCAGAGCCCCACCGCGATGCGCGAGCCAGCGCATGATCACCTTGTTGCGGCGCTCATTGGTCAATAAGACCTGTTGCCGGTAGATGCCAAGATTCTGCCGCGGTTTCGAACCCGGCAAGCCTTGCGGACCACGTGTGACCACCAGCCCCCAGGTGATCAGGGGCGCCGCGTCGCCCGGCCAGCAGGTCTGGATCGGCAGTCGCGCAAGATCGACATCCTTGCCTTCCCAGACGATGTCCTGGCAGGGTGGCGACGAGACGAGCTTGGGCGACATGTTGAGCACCTGCTTCAATACCGGCAGTTTCTCCCAGGCATCGCGCAGACCCTTGGGCGGTTCTGGTTCCTTGAGATAGGCCAGCAATTCGCCGACTTCGCGCAGCGCCGTCACGGCGTCACCCTCCTGGCCGGTCCCCAGCGCCACGCGCCGTACTGTGCCAAACAGATTGGCCAGCACCGGAATGTTCGATCCCTTCGGCTTCTCGAACAGCAGCGCCGGTCCGCCGGCCCGCAAAACGCGATCGCAAATCTCGGTCATTTCAAACCTGGGATCGACCTCGACAGAAATTCGCTTGAGTTCGCCGAGCTTTTCGAGCTGATCCAGGAAATCGCGCAGGTCGTGATATTTCATTGCTATGGCGCGGTAAAGGCCGGTTGAAGGGGGTAAATCATTATAGCGGTGTCATGATTGCAGCAATGGCACCACCGCTGGCGACAAGTAATAGTCAAGCGCGAGTCCAACGAAGATCACGGCGCCGACCCAGTTGTTGTTCATGAAGGCACGGAAGCAGGGCATGCGCTCGCGGCCGCGGATCCAAAAATAATGGCGCAGCATCATGCCTGCCGCAACGGCGAGCCCGAAATAGAAAACCAGCCCGCGCTGCACCGACCAGCCGACCCAGGCCAGGATCGCCAGGGTCGCCACATAGCTCAACATCACCGCCGCCACATCGAAACGCCCGAAGGTGATGGCGGAAGTCTTGATGCCGATCTTGAGGTCGTCGTCGCGATCCACCATCGCATAGCAAGTATCGTAGCCGACCGCCCAGAAGATGTTGGCGAGCAGCATCACCCAGGCCAGCCAAGGCACGGTGTGCTGGTTCGCAGCGAAAGCCATCGGGATACCGAAACCGAACGCCACGCCCAGGTAGGCTTGCGGTATGGCAATGAAACGCTTGGTGTAGGGATAGCTCACGGCGAGAAACACCGCCACCAGCGAAAGCTGCCACACCAACGGGTGCAACGGCAGGATCAGCAAGAATGCCGAGAGGCTCACCACCGCAGCGAGAATCAGCGCCTCCTTTTCCGAAACTTCGCGCGCCGTGAGCGGACGATGCTTGGTGCGCTCGACATGCAGATCGAAATTGCGGTCGGCGTAATCGTTCATCACCACCCCGGCTGAGCGCATCAAGAGCGTGCCCAGCGCGAAAATCCAGACGATCATGAAACTCGGCGTGCCGTTCGCCGAAATCCACACCGCCCACATCGTCGGCCAGAGCAGCAGCATGGTGCCGATCGGCTTGTCGAGCCGCATCAGCCGCTCGTAGGCGTCGAGGCGTTGCAGCAGGGTGAGGGTGGGGGTGGGCATGGATTGATTTTACACCGCGTCGATTGGGGCAATTCCCCGCGATGCTAGAATCCAACGTCATAAGGAGGGGTGATGCCCGGCCAACCAGCAGAACAAAAGGCCCGCGAGAACATAGACCGTCTGCTGAGGCTGGCAGGCTGGTCGGTCCACGACTTGGCCCAAGCCAACATCCACGCCTCGCGTGGTGTGGCGATCCGCGAGTTTCCTCTGGCATCCGGTCACGGTTTCGCGGACTATCTGCTGTATGTCGACGGCAAGGCCGCCGGCGTCATTGAAGCGAAAAGAGAAGGTGCCACCCTGACCGGCGTCGAAATCCAGTCCGGCCGTTATGCCCAGGGCCTGCCGCAAAGTCTGCCCGCCTGGCATAGGCCTTTGCCTTTTCTCTACGAATCCACGGGCGTCGAAACCCACTTTACCAACGGCCTCGATCCCGAGCCGCGCGCCCGCAACGCCTTCGCCTTCCACAAGCCCGAGACCCTGGCCGAATGGCTGCGCTATGGTCCAGGCGATGCGCAGACCGCAAGCGTTCAGGAAGTGCCGGCCACCTTTCTTGGCCGCTTGCGTACCTTGCCGCCGCTGATCGAAGACGGTCTCTGGCCGGCGCAGATCAAAGCGATCAACAACCTCGAAGCCTCTATGGCCGCCAACAAGCCGCGCGCCCTGATCCAGATGGCCACCGGCAGCGGCAAGACCTTCACCGCGATCAACTTCATCTACCGACTGATCAAGTTTGCCGGCGCCCGGCGCGTGCTGTTCCTGGTGGATAGAGGCAACCTCGGCCGCCAGACCAAGAAGGAATTCGACCAGTACGTCTCGCCCTACAACAACTTCAAGTTCGGCGAGGAATACATCGTCCAGCACCTCAACAGCAACAACCTCGACAAGAGCGCCCGCGTCGTCATCTGCACCATCCAGCGCATGTACTCGCTGCTCAAGGGCCGCGAGCTGCCCGAGGAAGACGACGAGCAATCCACCGAGGGCGCCGAGTGCCTGTTCAAGGACGTGCCGCCGATCGAATACAACCCGGCCATCCCCATCGAGAGCTTCGACATTATCGTTACCGACGAAGCCCACCGCTCCATCTACAACCTGTGGCGCCAGGTGCTGGAATACTTCGACGCCCACCTGATCGGCCTCACCGCCACGCCCAACAAGCAGACCTTCGGCTTCTTCAACCAGAACCTGGTAATGGAATACGGCCACGAGCAGGCCGTGGCCGACGGCGTGAACGTCAATTACGACGTCTATCGCATCCGCACCGAAGTCACCGAAGCCGGCAGCAAGGTCGAAGCCGGCTACTGGGTGCAGGTGATAGACAGGGACACCAGGAAACGCAGTGACTGGCAACTCGACGAAGACTTCGACTACGACCCCGCCGAACTCGACCGCAGCGTGCAGACCCCCGACCAGATCCGCAAGGTGGTGCAGACCTTCCGCGACCGCTGGCAGGCCGAGATGTTCCCGCAGCGCACGGAGCTGCCCAAGACCCTGGTGTTCGCCAAGGACGACAACCACGCCGAGGCTATCGTGCAAATCCTGCGTGAGGAATTCGGCCGCGGCAACGAGTTCGCCCAGAAGATCACCTACCGCACCACCGGGGAGACCCCGGAGAACCTGATCCGCGCCTTTCGCAGCAGCTACTACCCGCGCATCGCCGTCACCGTGGATATGATCGCCACCGGCACCGACATCAAGCCCGTCGAGATCGTCGTCTTCCTGCGCTCGGTGAAAAGCCGCAGCTTCTTCGAGCAGATGAAGGGCCGCGGTGTGCGCGTCATCGAGCGTGCCGACCTGCGCGCGGTGAATCCCGGTGAGCACGTGGTCAAGGATCACTTCGTCATCGTCGACGCCGTCGGCGTCTGCGAGCGCGACAAGACCGACAGCCGGCCCATGGACCAGAAGAAGGCCGTGCCCTTCGACAAGCTCCTGCAAGCCGTAGCGCTCGGCAACGTCGAGCCCGAAGTGCTCTCCAGCGTGGCCGCCCGCCTCGCCCGCCTGGAGCGCGACATCAGCGACGCCGACAAGGCCAAAGTCGTCGAAGCCAGCGGCGGCCACGACCTCAAGAGCTTGGCAAGAGGCATCGTCGAGGCCCTCCGCCTTTCCCCCTCTCCCCCCGCGGGAGAGGGCCGGGGTGAGGGGGCCGACACCGCCATCCAGCAAGCCGTGAAACCCCTCGCCAACCCCGCCCTGCGCAACCTCCTTTTGCAACTGCGCCAGCAGGCCGACCAGATCATCGACATCGTCACCCAGGACACCCTCATCGAAGCCGGCTTCAGCGCCGCCGCCACCGAGCGCGCCAGGAGCCTGGTGCAAACCTTCGAAGCCTTCATCGCCCAGCACAAGGATGAAATCACCGCCCTGCAAATCCTCTACAACCGCCCGGTGAAAGCGCCGCTCCGATTCGAGGACATCAGGGCACTGGCCGACACCCTGCACGCCCCGCCCCACCTGATGGACGAGTCGGTGCTGTGGCAGGCCTACGCCGCGCTCGACAAGAGCAAGGGGGAAGGAAAAGTCAGGGGTGCCAGCACCCGCCGCATCCTCACCGACCTGGTGAGCCTGGTACGCTACGCCATGCACCAGGAAAACGACCTCATCCCCTACCCCGAGCGCGTCGCCGCCAACTTCAAAGCCTGGCTGGCGCAGCAACAAACCTCCCCCTCTCCCCTTGCGGGAGAGGGCCGGGGTGAGGGGGCTGCAACCTCACGCTTCACCCCCGAACAACAACACTGGCTGGAAATGATCCGCGACCACATCGCCGCCAATCTCGGCATCAACGCCGACGACTTAGAATACGCGCCCTTCAACAAGGAGGGCGGCCTCGGCCGCGTGCATCAGCTTTTCGGCGAAGCTTTGCCGCAGGTGATTGAGGAATTGAATCGGGAGTTGGTGGCGTGACGAACGCACTTTGGTCATCGGAGATACTCGAAGATGTAGCGACTGTAACCACTGGAAATCCTGCGCCTCAGGGTCAAGAGTTCTTCAAGGACGGGAATCTTCCATTTGTTCGCGTTCAAGACTTGGGCCGCCTCAAAGGAGCAGCGCACATCAACGAAACTGCCGACCTTGTAAACGGAAATGCCGCAAAGTCATTGAAGCTATTTCCTAAGGGCAGTGTGCTCTTTACGAAGAGTGGCGCATCGTTGCTCCTCAATCAACGTGCCCTCTTGGGACGTGATATGTATGTGGTTAGCCACATTGGCGTGGCAGTTCCGGGGCCGAGGATCACAGGCGAATGGCTCTATTACTGGCTAACAACTGTTGACTTCGGGGAGATTGCGCATGGTGCAAACATGCCGTCCCTCAGGATTTCGCTGGTCAAGCAACTTACTGTTCCAGTCCCTCCCGTCGCCGAACAGCAATCGCGAGTAGCCGAAATTGAAAAGCAGTTCTCGCGCCTCGACGAAGCCATCGCCGGCCTCAAGCGCGTCAAGGTCAACCTCAAGCGATACAAGGCCGCCGTCCTCAAAGCCGCCGTCGAAGGCCGCCTCGTCCCCACCGAAGCCGAACTCGCCCGCCGCGAAGGCCGCAGCTACGAGACGGGCGTCCAACTCCTGCAACGCATCCTCGCAACCCGCCGCAGCCAGTGGCAAGGCAAGGGCAAGTACAAGGAACCAGCGACGCCGGACACGACCGATCTGCCCGAGTTACCCGACGGGTGGGCCTGGGTTCCATTTGGCGTCTTGGGCGATGATCCATTCAATACAGTGCAAACGGGTCCATTCGGAGCGCAACTGCACAACACGGAATTTACGGCTACTGGGGTGCCTGTTATCGCAGTCGGTAATCTGACTGGTACTGGTTTTCGGAGTAAGGGACTCTATTTTGTTAGCGCGGCCAAAGCTAAACAGCTTTCTCGGTACGATGTCTGGGCCGGAGACCTCCTGTTTGCGAGGTCTGGCGCTACGCTTGGTAAGGTGTGTGTTGCGCCAGCAGAAGTGCAGGACTGGCGTATGACTGGACATATCTTGCGTGCCCGCCTAAATCGACAATTCATCGTTCCTGACGTCGCGGTCTATTCTCTGGCAGCGCTCCCTTCCGTAACGCGGCAAGTATTTGGGAATGTCCGCGGCGTAACTCGGCCGGGATTCAATACGTCGTTGCTCGAATCAATCCAAATTCCTGTTCCTCCGCTCGCAGAACAACACCGCATCGTCGCCGAAGTCGACCGCCGCCTCTCCATCGCCCGCGAAGTCGAGGCCGAGGTCGACGCCAATCTCAAGCGCGCACAAGGGCTGCGGCAGGCAGTCTTGAAGAAAGCATTTTCACTTCCCTGCTGAACCCGGTAGACTCTTGCCATTCCTTTCCACCGGCGCTCCTGCCGTAATTTCCTGGAGGCTCCCGTGAAAACTTTTGAACGCTCATTTCGTCTTGAAGCAAGCGAGGGGCTTGGCGGCAAGCCACGCCCCGAGTTGATCGGACCGGTTCTGGCTCATTTGCACGATACGCTGCAGGACACGGTGCGCATGGGCTTTCTGCATTCCAGCCGGACTCGCGGACGGGTACCCGCATCGTTGCGTCTGGCGGCCGACGTGCGCTACATCGGCCATTCGGCCGATGGCGAGGCGGCAACGCTTCTGCATTTCGAGGTTCCTTCATTTGGCGAGGCTGCCGCAGACCTTTATCGCCAACAGAGCCTTTGGGTCGATGGGCCGCAACCCGAGCAGACCGCATTCGAGTTGCTCGGCTCCGCCTTGAGCGATGTGGCGGCGCGATGCGCCGACAGCAGCCGTTTCGATGGCGGGCTGCTGCGCCGCTTTGCCAGCTATCGTCGCATGTTCGGACGCGGGCACTTGACTCGGATCGCCTTGCCCGATGCAGCGCTGCCGCAGCCGGGGCAGCTCGATGCTTCGGTGGTGGAAGCCGCCAGGGCCTTGTATTCGGCGACGCCGTCGCCCCGTCGCGTGCGTGTTGCCGGACGCCTGGACTTGCTGGGCGCGAGCCAGGGCGTACTGAAGCTGGATACCGGTCAAGGTAACGTTGTCACCGCGCTGTGGGAAGGCGATGCCGCCGTTGAATCGCTGAAGGATTACTTCAATCGGGACGTGGTGATCGAGGGCATGGCGATGTTCCGTCCTTCCGGTGCGCTCTTGCGCGTGGATGCCTCAGCCATTGCGGCCGCCTCGGATCGGGACGACTTTTTCCGCACGGTGCCTTCCGGCGCTTTGGTGCAGGATCTCCATCGGATTGCTCGGCTGCGGCCGGGCGAGAAGTCGGTCTATGCCCGAATTCTCGGCGGCATCCCGGCGGAGGAAACGGACGAGGAGTTTGCCGCTGCGGTCGAAGCCATGAGTTGAAACAACGATGGGCTCGCCAATACCGTATCTGCTGGATACCAACGTGGTGCTGTTTGCCACGCGCCAGAACAGCCCCGTATCGGCTGCGGTGGATCGACAGTTCGGACTGCGGGATTCACCGTTCCGTCCAGCTATTAGCGAAGTGACGGTGGCCGAGTTGTTGGCGTTTGCCGAATCCTGGGGCGAGAAGCGCCGCGAATTGCTCAAAGGCATCATTGGCGAGTTGTTGGTGATCCCTATCTCGCGCCCTGAGGTTCATCGGCAGTGGGCAAAATTGTATTCGCATGCCAAGGCCAAAGGCCTCGCAATACAGCAAGATCACAACGATGTATGGATCGCGGCGACGGCGAATGTGAGCGGGCTGCGGCTGATTTCGTCGGATGCAGCGGCTTTCCTGCCTTTGCGCGGTACGTCGTGGCTGGAGGTGGATGTGATCGATCCAAAGACCGGCGCGCTGGTGCCATGATTACTGTCGAGGCGGCCATCCTTCGAACAGCCGAGGACTACTGTGTGCTGGGTTATGAACTCACAGAGTACGAGGTGCAAAAGCTCGCATATTTCCTGCAAGAGGCGGGCGAGGCATTGAATCTGCCGTTTGAGAAACATGCCTATGGCCCATATTCGGATACCTTGCGCCATGTGCTCAACCGAATGGAAGGCCATTTCATCCGCGGCCTTGGCGACGGCGTCGTGGATGCCGAAATCGAGCCGGTGCCGGAAGCCATGGCGGAGGCCGAGGTGTTTGTCGATGCCCATGGACACGAGGCACTGGCAAGCCGTGTGCAGCGCGTGGGCGAATTGATCGACGGTTTCCAGTCGCCCTACGGCATGGAGTTGCTCGCGACCGTACATTGGGTCGCCAAGCACGAAGGCGCTGCCACGCAAGAGCAGGTGCTTGCCGCGGTGCGTGCGTGGAACGAACGCAAGAAGAGCCTGATGGTGCCCGAGCATGTCGCGGCTGCGTGGGGTCGGCTGGAACAGTGTGGTTGGCTGAATTAATCCTTCGAGCACTACCCCCAGTTTGAAATCTTTATGAGGACATCCTGCGCTTGCGGCGGGTGTTCGTGTCCGAGGCGATCGAGGGAGCGACAGAGCAGGCCATTCGCTATTCGCGAATAGCGAATGCCAAAACAAGGCTCCCAACTCTATCCTCGCCCCCAATTTCTCAATTCTTGAAATGAGAATATTGACATTAACTTGTTTATTCAATAGCATTATTGCCATATTTTCTCATTTCAAGAAATAAGAATATGGCCAAGATCAGCAACCAGCAGCCTGCCCTCAAGCCACAGGACCTGTTCGTCCTGCTGGCGCTGCTCAGTCGCGGCCAAGGCAGCGTTACCTATCCCGAGTTGGCGGAACAGACCGGGCTGGCGATCTCGGCGGTGCATGGTGCGCTCAAGCGGGCGGCGGTGGCACGTCTGCTGATGTTTCAGGAGCGCCGGCCGGTCATCTTGAAGCCCCAACTCAAGGAGTTTCTGATCAGCGGCGCCAAGTACGCATTCCCGCCCGTTTGGGGAGCCATGAGTCGCGGGGTGCCGACCGGCTATGCCGCGCCGCCGCTGAACAAGATCATCGCCCCATCGGCCGACCCGGTGCCGGTCTGGCCCAGCGCCAAGGGTGCGGCGCGCGGCCTCAGCCTGGTGCCGCTTTATCCGTCGGTGCCGGACGTGGCGTTGCGGGACGATAAGCTCTATGCCTTGCTCACACTGTTCGATGCCATCCGTTCGGGCCAGGCGCGGGAACGCAACGCCGCGCGAGAGTTGCTGGAAGCGTACTTAAATTGAACCCGAACCCGCGCGACCCGAATCTCGCCAAGGTGGAGTTGATCGCGCACGTGCTCGGCCCGCTACGTGAGCAGTTGGTCTTCGTCGGCGGCTGTGCGGCGGGCCTGTTGATGACCGACCCTGCCGCAACCATGGCGCGTGTGACCTACGATGTCGATCTGGTGGCCGAAGTTGCCGCATTGCGCGGTTATCACCGGATGGAAGCAGAATTTTCCCGTCTCGGCTTCAAGCGAGATGTCTCACCGGAGGCACCGATTTGCCGCTGGCGGTATCGCGATCTGGAAGTGGACTTGATGCCCACCGACCCCGGAATTCTCGGCTTTGCCAACCGCTGGTATCCGCTCTCCGTGACCACCGCAAGCAGCGTGACCTTGCCCAGCGGGGCGGCGATCCGGCTGATCACGGCACCGCTGTTCGTCGCCACCAAGTTCGAGGCATTCGCCGACCGGGGTAATGAGGACCTGCTGGGCAGCCATGATCTGGAAGACATCATCAATGTCGTCGATGGACGCCCGGAGCTGACCGGCGAAGTTCGCGACGCAACGGACGAGCTGCAAGCCTATCTGGCCGAAAAGTGCGTGGCTCTGCTTGCGCTTCCGGACTTCACGAACTACCTACCTGGCCTGGTGGCGCAGGACGAAACCCTTGCGCAACGGGTCGCTACCGTTGCGGAACGGCTGCAAGCCATTGCATCGTTGAAAAAACCATGAACGCATCCACCCTGGTCCAGAAACTCTGGAACTACTGCAACGTGCTGCGCGATGACGGCATGAGCTACGGCGACTATGTCGAGCAGCTCACCTACCTGCTGTTTCTCAAGATGGCCGACGAGCGCAGCAAGCCGCCCTACAGCCAATCCAGCCTGGTGCCGGCCGCCTACGCCTGGCCGTCGCTGCTGGCGAAGGATGGCGACGAATTGTTCGACCACTACCGCCATGCGCTCGAATCGCTGGGTCAGCAGAAGGGGACGCTCGGGCTGATCTTCGGCAAGGCGCAGAACAAGTTCCAGGATCCGGTGAAATTGCGCCGCCTGGTGGTCGACCTGATCGACTCGGAAAACTGGTCGGCGCTGAATATCGATGTGAAGGGCGACGCCTACGAGGGGCTGCTGGAGAAGAATGCCCAAGACACGAAGTCGGGTGCCGGCCAATACTTCACGCCGCGCGCGCTGATCCAGGCGATGGTGACCTGCATCGCGCCGAAACCCGGCGAACGTATCTGCGATCCGGCCTGCGGTACCGGGGGCTTCCTGTTTTCCGCCTACAACTACATCGTGCATGACAACAAGCACCTGACCCGCGAGCAGCAGCACCACCTCAAGGAGGGCGCCTTCACCGGCTGGGAACTGGTACAGGCGACGGCACGCGTGTGCGCGATGAACCTGCTGCTGCATGGCATCGGCTCCGAGAAGAGCGTGCCGGTGCGGGTGGCCGATGCGCTGGCGGCCGACCCCGGCGAGCGCTATCAGGTAGTGCTGGCCAATCCGCCCTTCGGCAAGAAGAGCAGCACCATGATCGTCGGCGACGACGGCCGCACCACGACGGAAAAAGACATCATTGAGCGCGATGACTTCTGGGCCACCACCTCGAACAAGCAACTCAACTTCGTCCAGCACATCAAGACCCTGCTCGACATCCACGGCCGCGCGGCGGTGGTGGTGCCGGACAACGTGCTGTTCGAGGGCGGTGCCGGCGAAACCATCCGCCGGAAGCTCTTGCACGAGTGCGAGGTGCACACGCTGCTGCGTCTGCCGACCGGTCTGTTCTATGCGCAGGGCGTGAAGGCGAACGTGCTGTTCTTCGACAAGAAGCCGGCCTCGGAAACGCCGTGGACGAAGCGGCTGTGGATCTACGATCTGCGCACTAACGAACACTTCACGCTGAAGACCAACCCGATGCGGGTCGATGATCTGGCCGAGTTCGTGAGCTTGTACAAACCAGAGAACCGCAATACGCGCACGGCGACGTGGTCGCCGGAAAATCTGGAAGGACGCTGGCGCGCCTATGACTACGACGAGTTGGTGGCGCGCGACAAGGCGAGTCTGGACATCTTTTGGCTCAAGGATGATGCTTTGGCCGACGGTGACAACCTTCCCGCACCGGAAGTGATCGCACAGGAAATCGTCGATGACCTCGCGGCCGCATTGGAGCAGTTCCGGTTGATCGCCGAGGATGTCGGTAGCCTCCCGGAAAACTAGGTGGTTGCGCTAGTGCCCGCCGTTGGTTCTGGGGTACTAGGCCTTCAGCAGCTCCTGCTTGCCCCCCAGCCAGCGCGCCACATGCCGGTCGGCCGCAACGGGATCGTCGCGCAACAATTGCTCGGCCGCAGCGCGCGCCGCTTCGACCAACGCGTCATCTTCGAGGTCGGCATAGCGCAGCAGCGGCAGGCCGCTCTGGCGGGCGCCGATGAATTCGCCGGGGCCGCGCAGGCGCAAGTCTTGTCTGGCGATCTCGAAGCCGTCGCTGTTTTCAAAAATGATCTTGAGCCGCTCGCGCCCGGCCTGCGAAAGCGGCTGGGCGTAGAGCAGGATGCAGGCCGACTCCTGGCTGCCGCGGCCGACGCGGCCACGCAACTGGTGCAGTTGCGCGAGGCCGAAGCGCTCGGCATGCTCGATCACCATCAGCGAGGCATTCGGCACATCGACTCCGACTTCGATCACCGTGGTCGCCACCAGCACCTGCACCTGGCCTGCGACAAATGCTGCCATGACCGATGATTTCTCAGCGTTCTTGAGGCGGCCATGCACCAGGCCGATATTCAAATCGGGCAATTCCTCGGTAAGCCGTTCGTAGGTTTCGAGCGCGGTCTTGAGCTGCAGGGTCTCACTCTCCTCAATTAATGGGCAGACCCAATAGGCCTGTGTCCCGTCCCCGCACGCCGTGCGGATCCGCTCGACGACCTCGCTGCGCCGGTTCTCCGCTACCAGCTTGGTCAGTACCGGCGTGCGACCGGGCGGCATTTCGTCGATGACCGAAACATCCAGGTCCGCGTAATAGCTCATCGCCAGGGTGCGCGGGATGGGCGTCGCACTCATCATGAGCTGGTGTGGGCCGTCCTTGCCAACGCTGCCCTTGCTGCCTTTGCTACGAAGTGCAAGCCGCTGATGCACGCCGAAGCGATGCTGCTCGTCGACTACGGCAAGACCGAGCCGGGCGAAATCGACCTCGTCCTCGATCAGGGCATGGGTACCCACGGCAATCTGGGCTCGACCTTCCTTGACGGCGGCAAGTGCAGCGAGCTTCTGCTGCTTCTTCAGGCTGCCCGACAGCCAGGCCAGTTGAATTCCCAAAGGCGCCAGCCAACTGCTGAGCTTGTGCCAATGCTGCTCGGCAAGAATTTCGGTGGGCGCCATCAAGGCGCCCTGCCAGCCGTTTTCCACCGCCTGCAACAGCGCAAGTGCCGCGACGATGGTCTTGCCGCTGCCGACATCGCCTTGCAGCAGGCGTTGCATGGGATGCGGCACCGCAAGCTCAGTGGAAATCTCCTGCCAGGTACGGTTCTGGGCCACGGTCAGACGGAAAGGCAACTGGACAAGCAGCTTGCCGCAAAGCGCTCCGCGCGCAACCAGAGGGGGTGCGCCGCGCATCCTGCGTGCCGCGTAGGCGCGGCGCAGGGAAATCTGCTGCGCCAGCAGTTCATCGAAGCGGATGCGGCGCCAGGCATTCCGGTTGCGCGCTTCGAGCGCGGCGCTGTCCAGCGCTGCCGGCGGTTGATGCAGCATCTGGATCGCTTCGGCGAAAGACATCAACGCGTGCTTTGCCAGCAACATTGCGGGTAACGTCTCGGCCAGCGCATCGGTCTGGTGAGCCTGCTGCAATGCCGCGCCGATCAGCCGCCGCAGCGTCGCCTGGCCGAGCCCCGCCGTGGTCGGATAAACCGGCGTCAGGGCATTCGGCAAAGGCGTGTCAGCGATCACGGCATGGGCACGCGGATGCACCATCTCCGGGCCAAAGTAGCCGTCGCGGATTTCGCCGAAGAGGCGCAGGCGGGCGCCGGGCGCAAATTGTTTCTGCTGGCTCGGATAAAAATTCAGCAGACGCACCGCAATCATCCCGCTGTCATCACGCACCTTGCTGATCAGTTGGCGGCGCGGCCGGAAGGCGATGTCGCTGCCGATGACCTCGACCTCGACCTGCACCGCAGTGCCCGGCACGGCTTCCGCCAAAGGCGTGATTTGCGTTTCGTCCTCGTAGCGTAGCGGCAAATACAGCAGCAGATCGCTGTCGTCATGCAGTCCGAGTTTGGCCAGCTTGGTGATGAGCGGCTGGGAAAGTTTGGCAAAAACGCTCACGGCAGTCCGCACCGCGGCAGGTGAATCATTCGATATGCAGGATGGCATCCGCCTCGATCAGCGCACCGCGCGGCAGGGCCAGCACGCCGACCGCCGCCCTAGCAGGATAGGGCTCGACCAGAAAACGTGCCATGGTTTCGTTCACCTTGGCGAAGTTGCCCAGGTCGGTGAGATAGATGGTGAACTTGACCGCGTCATTGAGGCTGGCGCCGGCGGCCTGTGCGACGGCCTGAAGATTTTTGAAAACTTGCTCGATCTGGGCATCGATGCCCGGCACCATCTCCATGCTGCGCGGATCGAGGCCGATCTGGCCAGACAGGAAGACGTGACTGCCTACCTGTACCGCCTGGGAATACACACCGATGGCAGCAGGCGCGTCCGGCGTAGCGATGATCTTGCGGTTCGCCATCAGAACAACGTATTACTCGGGCTGAACGGCGTAGTCGAGACGCGTGAAGATGTGCTGCAATCCCAGCCGTTCATTGATGTTGATGACCAGGGGCGCTTTCAGGTTGGCGCGCAGTTTGCCCTCACCGCCAGCCGTTTCGTCCTTCCAAAGAATCACCAGCACAGCAGCATCTTTCGGATCCTTGAGCTTGAGTATCTCCGATTCCGCGTCGGACAACGTGATGTCGAAGTCGAAGCCGAAGTGAGCGGGATCGGTGATGTGAAACGCCAGCGCGGGATCGTCAAGGGATTGCAGGATGAAAAACTTCGGCTCCGCATCCTCGGGATGAAACAGGGTGAAACGACGACAGTCTTCAAAGCCTGCCAATCCCGCAGGGAATTCAATGATCTTGTCGGTATCGACAGTCAGACTACCAAAACGCGGGCTTTCGATATTCATGGCGTGTTGTGTGGTGTGGTGTACCAGATAATGTCATTGACATGGCCGGACATGCCGACTTACCTTTTGGTGGCTACCAGCATACCGGTTTCCATTCCCAACTGCTTCAATTTTTCGCGCATCTGCTCTGCCTCCTGGCGGTTCTTAAAAGGACCGACCTGTACCCGCGATTCGATTTGCGAGGGGATGCCGTTCAACTCCAGCTTGGCGCGCAGTTCTTCGGCATTGACCGGATTGTTGAAGACACCCATTTGCAGCAGGAACACCGGCGTCTGACCAGGTGGTTGGGTTATTGGACGCGAAGCCGGCGCCGCCGGGCGCGGTGCGCGCACCAGCGGCGCAATGTACGTCGGGGCTGGCGCAGGCTTGGTGCTGACGATGGTCTCGCTCGGCTTGAGCATGGCCGGACGCGCTTCGGCCGGTTTGGTTACAGGACGCGGAGCGTGTTCCTGAGCGTGTTCCTTTTTGACCGGCACAACCGGAGGGGCCGATTTTTCCGGTTCCGCCAGGACCTCCTCGGTCTTCTTGGGCTCTTCCTGTAGCGGCGGCTCGGCTGGCTTCTCTTCCGGCTTGGCCTCTTCCGGCTTCGGCAGCGTCAGCGCCGCGACCGGCGGTTCCTCGACCGGCCTGACTTGCTGAGGCGTATTCAAGGTATCCAGTACCGCCAGACCACCGAGCAGGGCGGCGATCAGCACCACGGCAATGGCGACACGACGGATCAGGCGTTGCTTGAGTTCCTCTTCGGCCGCCAGTTGCTCAACGTCATCGGCGCTGCCGGTGGCTTCATCTTTCATGGTCTTCGTACTCCTGCTTGTTACGGCTCAGGGACAGCACCAGTTCGGCTTCGCCCAGGGAGATGCCGCATTCGTCGGCGATGTCGCGCGCCGCCATGCCGCCTTGCGCTAGCCGCATGGCTTCGTTGTACTGCGGCGAGACGCGGCGCGCAGCTTTGATCTGCGCCATGTTCTCCTTGACGCTGTTGAGTTCGCTGCGCAATTGCTGCATCTCGGCCTCGAGGCCGGAACGGAAAA
This sequence comes from Sterolibacterium sp., assembly GCA_041674465.1. GTDB lineage: Bacteria > Pseudomonadota > Gammaproteobacteria > Burkholderiales > Rhodocyclaceae > JACRAR01. The sequence goes on along the minus strand of JBAYVV010000058.1, from coordinate 4,884 downwards.
GCTGCTCGCTGAAGGGCGCCGTCCTGGGGTCGACCGCTTGCGGCGGCCGGGCGGGCTCTTGCATGCGCGCCTCCTCGACGGCAAGGCCCGGTTCCGGCGAGATCCAATAGACTTCTTCGCCATCAAGCGTCAGGGCGCGCTGCCTGCGTCTCTGCCGCAGCTTGATTTGCACCAGGCCTGCGAGGGAAACCAGCAAATAGACAACAGCCAGGGCCGCCCCGCAAAAGATCGCGTAGCGGATGCTGAATTCGGTGAAGTCCATGTCCACGTTTCGTCTCTCAGGCTGTGCTGCGCGCCAGGGCCTGATCGATATCCCAGAGGATATCTGCCAGGGTTTCGATGCCGACCGACAGGCGAATCAAATCCGGGGTGACCCCCGCTGCGCGCTGCTCCTGCGGATTCAACTGGCGGTGGGTCGTAGATGCCGGATGAATCACCAGACTGCGCGCATCGCCGATATTGGCCAGATGCGAGAGGAACTGTACCGCATCAATGAATTTCTCTCCAGCGGCCTGTCCGTCGCCGCCCCGGCCATCATTGATGCCGAAGCTCAGAATCGCGCTTGCCCCCAGCGGCAGGTAGCGCTGCGCCAGGCCCTGATAGGGACTGCCGGCCAGGCCGGGATAATTCACCCAGGCCACCTGGGGATGCTGTTCCAGGTGGCAGGCCACCGCCAGCGCATTGGCGCAGTGGCGTTCCATGCGCAGCGGCAGGGTCTCGATGCCCTGCAGCAACTGCCAGGCGTTGAAAGGCGACAGTGCCGGACCGAAGGTGCGCAAGGTTTCCATGCGCGCCTTCATGGTGAAACCGAAGTTGCCGAAGGTCTCGAAAAATTTCACGCCGTGATACCCGCGCGACGGCTCCGTCATGCCGGGAAACTTGCCGTTGTCCCAGGGGAATGTGCCCGACTCGACGATCACGCCGCCCATGCTGGTGCCATGGCCGCCGAGGTACTTGGTTGCCGAATGCACCACGATATCGGCGCCATGTTCGATCGGCCGGCACAGGTAGGGTGAGGCCACGGTGTTGTCGATAATCAGGGGCAGGCCGAACTCGTGGGCAATCTTCGCCACGGCAGCAATATCGAGAACATTCAGACGCGGATTGGCGATCGTCTCGGCGAAGAGGCACTTGGCATTCGGGTGGGCTGCCAGCGCCTGGCGAAAATTTTCAGGATCGTCGGGATCGACGAAGACGGTATCGATCCCCAGTTTGCGCAGCGACACGTCCAGTTGCGAATAGCTGCCGCCATACAGGGTACGCGCTGCAACGATGGCATCGCCGGCTTCGCACAAAGTCAGAAAAGCCACCATCTGCGCCGCCAGCCCGGAAGCCACGGCCAGCCCGGCACGGCCGCCTTCGAGGGCGGCAACACGTTCCTCGAGCGCCGCGACGGTGGGATTGGAAAGGCGCGAATAGACGTTGCCGAAGGTCTGCAGGTTGAACAGGCTGGCCGCATGTTCGGCCGAGTCAAAAACAAAGGAGGTGGTCTGGTGGATGGGCAGGGCACGTGCGCCGGTCGCCGGATCGGGCTGCTGCCCGGCATGCAGGCAAAGCGTTTCAATGCCGTAAGGGCGATCGGACATGGACGGACATGTAGCGCGGACAAAGTCGCCGCAATACGGCGATAATATCCGCTCCCTACCCCGGCCAAATGCCGATCAGACCCTGATTTACCCCATGTTTATATGCCCTTAGCGCCCCCTCCGCCCAGGCCTGGCATCACCTTGATCGCTGCCGTGGCCAGAAACAATGTCATCGGACTCGACAACGCGATGCCGTGGCGTCTGCCGGAAGACCTCAAGCGCTTCAAGGCGCTCACGCTGGGGCACCCCATCGTCATGGGCCGCAAAACCTGGGAGTCGCTGGGGCGGCCCTTGCCGGGCAGGACCAACATCGTTGTCACGCGCAATCCGGCCTTCGTGGCTGAGGGGGCCATGACGGCGGCCACGCTCGAAGCGGGGTTGGCCGCAGCGGCAGCGACGGGCACGGAGCAGACCTTCATCATCGGCGGCGCCGAAATTTATCGGCAGGCCTTGCCGCTGGCCGGCCGCATGCAACTGACCGAAATCGACCGCGAGTTTGCCGGCGATGCCTTTTTCCCTTCCTGGGATGCGGCCGATTGGCGTGAGACAGAGCGCGAGCAGCGCCATGCCGAAGCGGGCTTCGATTACGCTTTTGTCACCTACGCCCGTTTGTAAGGCTTACTTCACGCAATCCACGTAGTAACGCACCTTGCCGCCGCCGTTGCCACCATCGTCCTTGACCAGACCGTGGATGTCGGTTTCGAAGCCGGGAAACTTCAGGTTGAATTCGCGGGCGAACTTCAGGTAATTCACGATGGTGCGGTTGAAGCGTTCGCCCGGAATCAGCAGTGGAATGCCAGGCGGGTAGGGGGTCAGCAATACGGCGGTAATGCGTCCTTCCAGATCGTCGATCACCACGCGGTCGATCTCTCGATGCGCCATCCTGGCAAAGGCGTCGGCTGGGCGCATCGCCGGTTCCATGTCGGAGAGATACATTTCGGTGGTGAGCCGGGCGATATCGTTGGCCTTGTAGATACCGTGAATCTGCTCGCATAGGTCGCGCAGGCCGATCTTCTCGTAGCGCGGATGCTTGGCGATGAATTCCGGCAGCACCCGCCACAGCGGCGCGTTCTTGTCGTAGTCGTCCTTGAACTGCTGCAGTTCCGTCACCATGGTGTTCCAACGTCCCTTGGTGATGCCGATGGTGAACATGATGAAGAACGAATACAGGCCGGTCTTCTCGACGATCACGCCATGCTCGGCCAGATACTTGGTGACGATCGCCGCCGGGATGCCGAACACGTCGGAGAAGTCGCCATCGACATCGAGGCCTGGGGTGATGACGGTGGCCTTGATCGGGTCGAGCATGTTGAAACCCTTGGCGAGCTTGCCGAAGCCGTGCCAGCGCTCGCTCGCCTTGAGCATCCAGTCGGCGCGATCGCCGATACCTTCCTCGCACAGGTCTTTCGGCCCCCACACCTGGAACCACCAGTCGGCGCCCCACTCCTCGTCCACCTGGCGCATGGCACGGCGAAAGTCAAGCGCTTCGGCGATCGACTCCTCGACCAGAGCCGTGCCACCCGGTTCCTCCATCATCGCTGCGGCCACATCGCAGGAGGCGATGATGGCGTATTGCGGCGAAGTCGAGGTATGCATCAGGAAGGCTTCGTTAAAGACGTCCCGGTCGAGCTTGCGCTGTTCCGAATCCTGCACCAGGATTTGCGAGGCCTGCGAAAGGCCGGCCAGCAGCTTGTGCGTCGACTGGGTCGAAAAAATCATGGAGCGCTTGCAGGGCGGGCGCTTCTTGCCGATGGCGTGCATGCCCTTGTAGAAACTGTGGAACGTCGCATGCGGCAGCCAGGCCTCGTCGAAATGCAGGGTGTCCACCTTGCCGTCGAGCATTTCCTTGATGTCTTCGACGTTGTAGAGGATGCCGTCATAGGTGCTCTGGGTGAGGGTCAGCACGCGCGGCTTGGCGTCGGGATCGCGCTCGAGGGTTTCGCGGGCGAAGGGATTGGCAAGAATCTTCTTCTTGATGTTCTCCCACTTGAACTCCTCCTTGGGAATCGGTCCGATGATGCCGTAGTGATTGCGTGTTGGCATCAGGAACACCGGGATCGCACCGGTCATCATGATGGCGTGGAGGATGGACTTGTGGCAGTTGCGATCGACCACCACGATATCGCCGGGCGCCACGGTGGAGTGCCAGACGATCTTGTTGGAAGTCGAGGTGCCGTTGGTGACGAAGAACAGGTGGTCGCAATTGAAGATGCGTGCAGCATTGCGTTCCGAGGCCGCCACCGGGCCGGTGTGGTCGAGCAACTGGCCGAGTTCGTCCACCGCGTTGCAGACGTCGGCGCGCAGCATGTTTTCGCCGAAGAACTGGTGGAACATGCGCCCCACCGGGCTTTTCAGGAAGGCCACCCCGCCGGAGTGGCCGGGGCAGTGCCAGGAATAGGAGCCGTCCGAAGCGTAATGCACCAGGGCACGGAAAAACGGCGGCGCCAGCGATTCGAGATAGTCCTTGGCCTCACGCACCACGTTGCGCGCGATGAATTCCGGCGTGTCCTCGAACATGTGGATGAAACCATGCAGTTCGCGTTGCACATCGTTGGGAATGTGGCGCGTGGTGCGTGTCTCGCCGTAGAGGAAAATCGGGATGTCGCTGTTGCGCAGGCGGATTTCCTCGACGAAGGCGCGCAACCCGGCGATAGTTTCCTTGGCCTTGTCGGAAGCGAACTCCTCGTCGTCGATCGACAGGATGAACACCGAGGCACGGCTCTGCTGCTGGGCGAAGGAAGCCAGGTCGCCATAGCTGGTCACGCCCAGCACTTCCATGCCCTCTTCCTCGATGGCCTTGGCGAGCGCACGGATACCCAAACCCGAGGTATTCTCGGAACGAAAATCTTCGTCGATGATGACGGCAGGGAAACGGAATCTCATGTCACATCTTGGGCAAGGTTACGCCGATCTGCCCCTGGTATTTGCCACCGCGATCCTTGTAGGAAGTCTCGCAGACTTCGTCGGATTCCAGGAAGATCACCTGCGCCACGCCCTCGTTGGCATAGATCTTCGCCGGCAGCGGGGTGGTATTGGAAAACTCGAGCGTCACATAGCCCTCCCATTCCGGCTCGAAGGGCGTGACATTGACGATGATGCCGCAGCGCGCATAGGTGCTCTTGCCCAGGCAGATGGTCAGGACATTGCGCGGGATACGAAAGTACTCGACGGTACGCGCCAGGGCGAAGGAATTCGGCGGGATGATGCAATGGTCGCCGGTCACCTCGACGAAGGAACTCGGATCGAAGTTCTTCGGGTCGACGATGGTGCAGTTGATGTTGGTGAACAGCTTGAAGTC
>JBAYVV010000057.1:0-22854 GCA_041674465.1 Sterolibacterium sp. | reverse complement strand
TTCTCCATGAAGGCGTTGAGCCCCTCCACCGCATCGGCAGTGCCCATGAGTTCCTTCAGATAAATCTGCTCAACCGTGAACAAGGCTTCAAAGAACGGCTTGCCGGAAGCTTCGCGAATAGCCCGCTTGGTGTACAGCAGGGCAATGCGTGACAGAGAAAGGAATTGTTCGAGAAAGGCCCGAGTATCCTGGGCAAATGTTGCGCGGGGGAAAACCTTGTTGAGCATGCCAAACCCAAGCGCTTCGTTTGCGCTGATCAGACCGCCGCCGAGGAGCAATTCCATCACTTTGGGCAAGGGCATGGTTCTCGGCATCAGGATTGCCGCAATCGGAGGGAAAACGCCCAGCTTGATTTCCGGCTGTCCCAGTTTGCTGTCTTCAGTGGCGACCACCATGTCGCAGGCGATCGCCAATTCGCAACCGCCACCCATGGCCGAGCCATTCAGGGCCGCAAGCGTCGGCAATGGGAACACCATCAGGCGCTTGAGGATGCCGTGAAAAACCTCGATCATCTGATCCACCTTGTCCGGCGTATGGTCCAGCACATCGACACCCGCAGAAAATACCTTTTCGCCTTTTCCTGTGATCATCACAACCTTGGCCGTGTCCTCCTTTGCCGCAACATCGAGTGCCCGGTTGAGTTCCTGCATCACGGCGATGTCGAGCACGTTGTAGGGAGGGCGATTGATGGCGATTGTGACCAGCCCTTCACCAAAGGTGTATTCGAGAAACTTGAATTCTGACACGCTGTATTACCTCCCCAATAAAAGATTCAATCTGGCGCTAAAGCACATCTTCCACGACAAAATACTTGGCGATTTGGGCGCTTTGTCGAGCAAGGCATTCAGATCTTCTAAGGTGTTATGTTGTAGCGAAATTCTAAGCCGGGTCCATTAACCTTGACAACTTCATGGTCAATGACCAGAAGCGACCGTTGGTAGGAGTGCGCGCCGTAAGCGCCTGACCAACCGCAGCGGATTATGCATTATTTTGCCTCTTTCAAACCCGCAATGCTAAATACTGCATGGCCGATGATTCTATGGGTCATTTTTCAGGTTTTGCTTGACATGGATCAATCTCTTGGCCGATAGCCCCGGACACGGACTCAAGGCGTATCATCCGCAGACGCCCGGACCCATGGGCGTACAACCAGAGATGAACTCACAAGGAGAAAATAATGGCGAAGAAATCCGAGGAAGACGGCATTTATAAAATAGTGGAAATCGTTGGAACCAGCAAACTCTCTTGGGAGGATGCGGCGAAGAAAGCGGTTGAAACTGCAAGCAAAACTCTGCGCGATCTGCGTGTTGCCGAAATCATCAAACTCGATATGAAAGTGGTGGATGGCAAAGTCGTCGCCTATCGTGCCCGCGTGAGCCTGTCGTTCAAATACAAATCCTGACCGGAGGAGGGGCGGCCCCCTCCTCCAACAGTTCCCACCAAGCTGAATTAGTCTCAGCCTGCCTTAAGCCAGACCACTGGCTTCCCTGCAGCAGCAGGAGCTGCAGGCGCATCCGGATTGGCCAGTGCGTTGCTGCGGGCTGTATTCAGTGCGAGCTTCAGTGCGGCAATTTCCTCCGCTCCGCCGGTTTCTTTTTCAAGCAGGGTATCCAGTATGTGCTCGAATGCCCTTCTGCCGCGCCTTTGCGTCCCACTATAACCACGTAGCAACGCGGCGCACTGGATGATTCCCTGGACCAACTCGATGTCCAGCGTCGCCAGCCCATGACGCTTGATAACCGTCAGCCAGCGCTCGATGGTCGCCTGCTCCAGGGCAAAACGTGCCGAGCGGCGACGCAGAGGTTTTAATCCGGCCAGGAAGCGCAAGGCAAGAAAGCCTTTGAGAGAACTGCTTTGCAAGCGCAAGGGGAAGCTTAGCGTTCGCCCCTGACTGCGACGCTTCAATTCCCAGGCCTTGATCCAATTCGCCAGCCCCGGTGGCAGGATATCGGCGAACTCTTCCGGGCCTGGCTTGAGGAAATCAACAATCATGACCGGCTCACCAGGCTGTGCGCCGGCTTCCTTGCGCAACTTCGCAAATCGTTCCGGACGCGTCTTGAGTTCGGCGACGCGAATCATGTCTTCATACGTCATCCACAGCACCAAAAGCCTGGCTGTTTCTCGTGTGAGCGGATAGTCTTGAGCCGCTCCTGTCGTAGCATTGTCCACATCGACCACGCTGCGCATGCGATCCAAATAGAGATTCGCATAGGCGGCATCCTGATAATCAATCAGGCGGGCTACGGCCTGGTTGAGCAATTCATGCAGGGCGCCAGGAAATTCATTCCGTACACGCTGATTTTCCTTCGCCGGAGGCGGAGGCAGTTTCTCCGGAGCTTTGGGCACCAGGGCATGTGCGCTTGAGGCATGCTCATAACCCAGAGCAAAACCGCGCAAGCTGGCTTCGGCACCTTTGCCCGCACCACGAATTGCCGCTTCGCACGCTGCGCGCGACAATGGCAGCACACCGGAACCCGCCATGGCACCAAACAGCACCGAATTGATCACGGTGCCGGCTTTTTGCGCCTGGCTCAACATGTCGAACAGGATCGCCTGCTTGGCAATCTTGGTCGATGCACCGAGTATTTTTTCTGATCCGTAACGCCCATCGGTGGGTATCATCTTTTCCGAAGTCGCAAAGATGCGATGGGTCGATGCGACCAGCGTGGTGCGCTGAGCAGTGACGAAGGCCTTCTGCATGGCGCGGCCGGCCTCCAGCAACTCTGAGGCCGCCACCATATCGACTGCGCCCGGAGTCGGCACCAGTGCCAGAACGGGTCGCTTGCCCGCCAATTCGGCCTGCCTTACCGGAAAAATCTCGACGTAATAGGTGGTGGCCCCAGTGCGCTGCGATACACCGGGAATCGATGTGCTTTGCACCGGAAAGTCCGAATGCGTCGCCGCATCGACCAGCCAATCGGCAAGAACGCCACCGCCTTCCCCCCCCAATGCCGCAATCAGAATTGTGAAAGGCCGCGGCATGCTTGTATCTTTCGTTCCGCTCATGACAGTTCCTTCGCGCTACCGGACAGGGCTTCAATAACGCGTCGTCGTAAACTGCTCATGAACCGTTCACCTACACCCGGGTTCTGAATCACCTCGGTCCGGTAAAACGATGGGCAGAGTGCCGCCGCTTGCGCCAACTCGCCGCACAGTCCGCAACCGACGCAGGAGTTGCTGATGGAGGTGACCGGCTCGACGCGCAGGGGATCTGGATTATCCTTGAGCGTCAGGGCCGGGCAACCCGACAAGCGGATACAAGCGCGATCCCCGGTGCACACATCCTCATCGACACCGAAGCGTGTACGAATCACGCTCTGCCCAGCGGCCAAGCGGGCTGCATTGACAGGCCGCATGCGGCGCTGACGCTCCAGCATGCATTCACCATCGGCAATGATGACCTTCAGACCTTTTTGCGGCGTTTTCATGGCCCGCCGCAGGGCATCGCTGACCGTGCTGACCGAGTAGTTGTCAACCCGCTCGACCCATTGCAATCCCATGCTGCGCAGGGTGTTTTCGATGCTGATGCCGCTCCCTTCCTTCTCCGTCAATCCCGGTGTGGAAGGAATGTTCTGGGTTCCCGTCGCCGAGGTGTAGCCGTTTTCCATGATCAGCAGGATGCTGTCGTCATTGCGGAATATGGCATTGGTAACCCCGGTTGAAAGACCGTTATGCCAAAAGCCGCCATCGCCCATCACGGTGATCACGCGCTGTCCCATGTTGGGTGCGATACCTGCGGAAGCGGCCAGGGACAGGCCGAAACCCATCACGGTGTTGCCCAGATTGAATGGTGGCAGCGTGGAAAATGTGTGGCAGCCGATATCCGAGCTGACATGGATCCCACCGAGTTCCCTGTCGATCATTTTTATGGCGGAAAAAACCGGCCGCTCGGGACAACCGATGCAGAAACCGGGAGGACGCATGGGCACTGGTTCGCCAAGCAGTTCTGCAGCACGCTGTTTGACCTGAACCACTTCCTCGAGCACTTCATGAACTTCGGACTGATCGACCCCGCCGGGGGCGGTCAACTTCAAGAAGCGCCCCAAGCCGCCCAGCAATACCTCACCGGTATATTCTCCGGCGATTGGGAGAATGTCCTTGCCCAAAACCAGCGGATCATTGATACCAGCGCGCCGCAGGATCGAATTGATGGCTTCTTCAAGGTGTGCCGGCTGGCCTTCCTCGACGATCATCACGGCACGCTTGCCGGAACAAAAGCCCGTCACTTCCTCTGGCAACAGTGGATAGGTCACGTTGAGCACATACAAGGGAATCTTGCTGGCACCAAACACATCCGCAAGTCCAAACTGCTGCATCGCCCGAATCAGGGTGTTGTACATGCCGCCCTGCAGAATGATGCCGATATCCTCGTATTCCCCGGGAAAAAACTCGTTAAGTCCCTGCTCGCGAATGAATTTCAGGGCCGCCGGCATGCGAATGTCGACCTTCAGTCGCTCTTGCGTATAGTTGGCAGTCGGCAAGGGAATCCGGTCGAAATTGAATTCCGGTTTGGTGATCGGATTCAGCTTGGAGAATTCCGGCTTGAGGTTGTCCTGACATTCAAAACTGCCGTGCACATGACAGGCCCGGATGCGCAATTCCAGCATCACCGGGGTATTGGTCGCTTCGGAAAGTTCGAAGCCCTTTCCCACCATGTTCACGATGCTGGGCAGATTCGGGCGTGGATCGAGCAGCCACATCTGCGACTTCATGGCAAAGGAATGGCTGCGCTCCTGGATGATCGAGGCTCCCTCGCCGTAGTCTTCGCCAATGATGATCAGCGCGCCGCCTTTGACTCCGGATGAGGCCAGGTTGGAAAGCGCATCCGAGGCCACATTGGTGCCCACCACCGACTTCCAGGTTACCGCCCCGCGCAGCGGATAATTGACCGAGGCTCCCAGCATCGCCGCGGCGCCTGCCTCATTACCGCAGGCCTCAAAATGAACGCCCAGTTCGTCGAGCACGTCGTGCGCATCGCTCAAGACATCCATCAGATGCGAAACAGGTGCGCCCTGATAGCCTCCCACATAGCTGACCCCGGACTGCAGCAGCGCCTTGGTAACAGCAAGTATGCCTTCGCCGACAAAAGTCTGTCCTTTGCCCAGGCGAAGCTTTTCCACTTCGGTATTGAATGATCTTTCCATGTTTTCCAGTTGCTCGTTTGATGAAGGCGCTCTGCTAGGAATGCCGCAGGCAGAGAGAATCGCAAGCCACGACGATGGGTTGATTATGCCAGATCGCATTGAGCAACAGTGAGTGAAAACGGGCACAATATGAGGCATGAAACCACACTCTTCTTATGACCTTTCCGCCATCCTTGAGTGCAATCGTCTGGCCTTGGCACGGGGCATCAGCCTCATCGAAAATAATCGGTCGGGGGCTGTCGAACTTCACTCTCAGTTGCTGTCGCATTGCGGCCGTGCCCACGTCATCGGCATCACGGGCGCGCCCGGCGCAGGCAAATCGACCCTGATCAACGTCCTGCTCCAGGAGTTGCTGCGACGCGGTCGGCGCATTGCCGTTGTGGCTGTCGACCCTTCCAGCCCGATCAGCGGCGGCGCCATTCTTGGCGACCGGGTCAGAATGGCGGATCATGGCTCAAATGATGCTATTTTCATCCGCTCCGTTTCGTCACGCGGACACCTTGGCGGGCTGTCGCGCACCACCGGAAAGATCATCGACCTGTTTGATGCGGCAGGTTACGACACGGTGATAGTAGAGACTGTCGGTACCGGCCAATCCGAGGTCGAGATCAGCCGCTATGCCGATACACGCATCGTCGTCTGCCCACCCGGCCTGGGCGACGAAATTCAGGCGATCAAGGCCGGCATACTCGAAATCGCCGATATCCTCGTTGTTAACAAGGGTGACCTGCCCCTCGCGCAAAGGACCCAACTCGATCTGCAGGTGATGCGCGAACTGCGGCACCCGGCAGCCAACGGCTGGCAAGTGCCGGTGATGCGTACGGTTGCCACCAGCGGCGAAGGCATCGTCGAACTGCTCGACAAGGTTGCCGAACACGCTCACTGCGCCGGCGTCGGTCAGCGACTCGCGAAAGTTGACTTGCGGCAAAACGGTATGCCCGATCGCGACAAAATTGCTTTCGGCGAATTCTCCATTGAAACCGCTCTGGGCATCACACTTGCCCATAGCCTGATGCTGGGCGAGCACAAGCTGAAGAAAGGCCATGTGCTCACGGCAGATGATGTTGAAAAACTGAAACTCGCTGGCATCACCCGCATCACCGGGGCGCGCCTGCATCCCGATGAGTTATCCGAAGACGACGCGGCCGCCAGCGTGGCGGCGTTGCTGGCCGGAAACAATGCGGCGCCGCGCAAGTCCTATACCGGCCGCTGCAACCTCCACGCAGGCACACGAGGTGTCGTCGTGATCGACGTGGACTGCATCGGACGGGTCAATCGGATTGACGAAGCCATCACGGTAGGCACCCTGCCCCCCTGGAGCGTGGTGCGCAAGGGGCAAGTCATCACCACGGTGAAAATCATTCCTCTGGGTGTGAACCGCCGGCTTGTCGATGCCTGCCGTCTCGCCATCAACAAACCGCCGCTTGTCGTGGCCGAACTCCTGCCGCACCGGGCCGCATTGATTTTGAGCGATCTACCAGGTACGAAGGAAAATGCCTTTGCACATGCCACAGCCTCAACCCGGCAGCGGCTGGAAACTCTCGGCAGCCGATTGGCCTTTGAAGTGCGCTGCCCGCACCGCGTCGACAGCCTGAAAGACGCACTGCGCCAGTCCCTGGTTGCAGGTTGCAACCTGATTCTGATGTTCTGCGCGACCATGACCAAGGACAGGAACGATGTGGCGCCGACTGCGATCCTTGCAGCCGGCGGTCGCATCGAACGCATGGGCATGCCCGTCGAACCGGGCAACATGCTGACTCTCGCCCACATTGATGGCGTGCCAATCATCGTCCTGCCGGGTTGTGCCCGCTCGCAACGACTCAACGGCCTGGATTGGGTGCTGCGGCGCCTGCTGGCCAAGCTGCCGTTGAATGCGGACGACATCGCAGCGATGGGCGTGGGGGGGTTGATCCGCAATGCGCCCGAAGATAGCGATGACGAGGAAACCGAGAAATTGCTGCCGCCTTTGCCGCCGCCCGATCCGAACAAGCCCCGCATTGCGGCGCTGGTGCTTGCCGCCGGCCGGTCCAGTCGCATGGACGGCAAGAACAAACTGCTCGAGCCGCTCGATGGCATTCCCCTGGTTTTGCGCACCGTGAATGCGGCGCTGGCTTCACTTGCAACATCGGTGACTGTTGTCACAGGCCATGCAGCAGATCAGGTGAAAGCAAAGATCGCAGCAAGAAACGTCCGTGTGATTCACAATCCGGATCACGCGGACGGCATGGCATCCTCATTGCGCCGCGGTATCGAATCCTTGTCGGCAGACGTCGATGGCGCAGTGATCCTGCTGGCCGACATGCCACTGATCAATGCCGCACATGTCGATGCCTTGATCGAGGAATTTACAGTTCGTCCAGGCATCGTCGTACCGACAACGAATGGCAAGCGCGGCAATCCGGTTCTTTGGCCGCGGAGTTTCTTCAGGGAAATCCGTGCCATCCAGGGCGACCAGGGAGCCCGTCAGTTGCTGGATCGGCATGCCGACCAGATTACCCACCTGGATCTGGCAGCCGAGGCCATTTTTGCAGATGTAGATACGTCAGAGATGCTCGCCGGCCTGAAATCCGCAGGCTGAGGGAAATCAGGCGTCAAGCTGAAATCAGTCCCTGGCGTATTGCATATTTGGTCAGTTCGGCAACGCTGTGCAGATCAAGTTTGCGCATGATGTTCCTGCGATGAACCTCAACCGTGCTGGTGGCGATATGCAGCCGATCGGCGATCTCGGCAGAAGTGCTGCCATCGACGAGCAGTTGCAGCACCTCGATTTCCCTGCGTCCCAGCTGAGTTTCCGCCCCGCCTTGCGGCTTTACCAGCATTGATGCAATTTCCTGGCACAAGTAGGGTTTGCCCGCGACAACTGCGTGGATGCCCTGCAGGAGTTCGTCGCGGCCTGCTGCTTTGTTGACGAATCCTCCGGCGCCTGCTTCGAGCATCTGCGTGACGATGCGCCGGTCAAAATAAGTCGATAACGCCAGCACATTGACGCCGGAAAACTTCGACTGAATCTGCCGTGTCGCCTCGATGCCGCCCATGCCAGGCATCGCGATGTCCATCAGGACAAGCTGTGGCTTCAACTCCGCAACCAATTCCAGTGCGGTCTCGCCATCGCCGGCCTGACCAACCACGGTGATGTCCGCTTCCCGCTCCAGCACCGAGCAAAGCGCCTCGCGCACAATCTTGTGGTCATCAACCAGAAGCAGTCGTATCATTTTCCGTTCTCCAGTTTTTTCGCCGTTCCAACGGAAGCGACAGTACCACTACAGTGCCATCACCCGGGCTGCTATCAATGTGCATTTCTCCGCCAATGTACCCTATGCGTTCGCGCACGCTGAATAGACCATAACCACCTGCTGCAGTGGGCGTCACGGCTTTGGTCACATCGAAACCGACCCCCCGGTCGCTCACACTGAGCAGTAACCTGTCATCCACAACGGAAATGTCCAGGTCCGCTCTGTCAATTTTTGCATGCTTATAGACATTCAGGAGCAGTTCTCGCACAGCACGAAACAAGGCATTGCTGGAAGCCTGTCCCAATGGCTTCGGTTGCCCATCATCGCTGACATTGATATTCAGATCATGAGCCCGCTGCAGCTCCTCCGCCAGCCACTCCAGCGCAGGCACCAGTCCAAGCTGATGCAACACGGGAGGACTGAGCTGCAGAGACAGGGAACGCACTGAGCGATTGGCCTGGTCCACCAATGCCTCCAATTCCTTAACTTGTGTCTGCAAAGTTTCCCGGGAGTCTTCAGCGCTAAGCAACTCAAGTGATGTGAGCTTGAGTTTGACCATGGCGAGAATCTGTCCCAGGTCATCATGCAAATCCTGTGAAAGATTTCGTCTTTCTTTGTCCTCTGCCATCGTCAGTCTTTTTGACAGGGTACGCAATTGCGCGGTGCGCTGCCGGACTTTTTGCTCCAGATCGATGTTGAACTGCTGGACCTGGGCTTCCAGCCGATTTTTTTCCGTGATGTCGCGCGCAATCACGGAATAGGAATCGACGAATCCTTTTGAATTTCTTATCGGGGAGATCGTCAGCGAGACGTCAATTTTCCTGCCCTCCTTGTTGACGCGAATTGCCTCGAGATTGATCAGAGCCTGGCCGTTGCGGCAATTCTCCAGCCAACTTCTGTATATCTCACTCTGGTCTTGTGGAACGATCAATGTGGCAGGCTTGCCGACCGTTTCCTCAGCCGTGTAGCCATACAGCTGCTCAGCCCCTGCATTCCAGCTGGTGATGATGCCATCCAGGTTCGCCGTCGTAATTGCGTCCTGGGACGACTCCACCACGATGCCCAGAGCCTTGAGTTTATCTTCTGCCACATTATGGCGCCGCAAGATAATAGTGATGAAAATTCCCGCAAAGATTACCAGCATCGCTCCCAGCACAGCGGCATTACGGTCATTCCGCCAACTGAACAAGGCTTCGTCCAGGGACAAACCCACCCCGGCATAGACTGGATATTTTTTCAAGCGGCGAAAAGCAAACACACGCTCAATGTTGTCGATCGCAGAAGTAATCACGATCAACCCCTCGGGGTCGCCCGCGTGCAGACGTTCCTTGATCGGACCACTGGATGCAATCTGCTTGCCCAGCATCTGCTCCACCACGGGGTAACGCGTCAGCAGTCGATCTTCCGGATCGCGCAACGACACTGCGCCATCCTTGCCAAGCGAGAGGGTTGAATAGAAGTAGTTGAAATTCTCGTCCAGGCCCAGATTGGCGCTGATCATTCCACCAAAGCTACCGTCGGCAAGATCGATGCGCCGTCCCAGCCTGACGCCCCATTTGTGCGATACCCGCCCCAAGATGGCAGAAGAAATCATTGGGCTCCCCAGCGGGCTGCGCTTCAAAAATTGAAAATACTCCCGGTCACTCACATTGGTTCCCGCGGGTGCACCGAGCGGATCGGCGATCACATCGCCATGGGCATTGAACACAGGCATCGCCACAATACCTTCCGTTCTCTGCACATGGGTCTGTATCAATTTTTCGATCACCAGACGCCGCGCTTCAGGAAGCGGTTTGGAGAGTGACAGATCAAGAGGATTTAACTGGTCGGCAACCGCCAGCAGAGCAATGTTGGCGCGATCGAATGTCGCGGAGGCATGCTCCTCAACTAAACGGGCATAGGTTCTGGCCTGATCATGGACACGCAGCTCGGCATGCTGACGCGAACTGATCAGACTGGCAACCAGATAGCCGATGAAAGTGGCGATGACCAGCCAGACAACGAAAAGTGCCTGGGTTGTCTTATCCGAATGGATGAAAGGAAATAGTCGGGACAGCATTTATACACATTTTACGCCTGTCCACTTTCCTCCCAGGCAAAACGCCGCAAGCCTCTGCATCAGTTCAGCAACTCAGCGCTACTCCGTGCTACGTAACGCAGCCCTGAACCTGGCAAGGCTTCACGGAAAATTCAAGCGCAAGCCAGCGAGTCCTGCAAGCACTCCTCGCGCCACAAGCATGCCGGTTGGTCGCAAACCCCGCCGCTAGCCCTGGCATAGCAGTCAAAATTACCCTCCGCCACCTGCAGCTTTCTGATCAATTCCAACTTGGACAAGCCACTGGCGGGAATATGAAATTTCCTGGCAAGCTTGAGTAATTCCTTTTGCGCTAGCATGATGTTGCTCCTCTCTTGATTGATTCCGGATCGTGGCGTGTTGTTCGTGTCGTCATTGATCCTGCTTCAGCCGCCTAACATTCAACAGGAACACGCCCTGGGTTTTTGTCTCCACCAAGGACAGGTTGATTTCGATTGGGAACTCGCGCCCCAGGACATCAATCGCGGTAAATCTCCGCCAACCGCCATCTGTACAGAGATGGGCAAAATATCGGGCGTTGTAGCTTTGTGACGTGTTGTGCAGTGCGAAGCAGGGAATCAGGGTTGAAATCGGCCTACCCATGTGGTCGGAAAGATTTCCACCGAACAGCTTCCCGGCAGCGGTCCCGCAACTGCGGATATTGCCTAGCTCGTCCAGAATCAGGGTTCCGCAATCGCCTTCCTTGGTTGTCCCGCGATCACCACAAGGGGGCTCGCGATCCGTTGCCGGTATCGAAGCAGAAATCCGATTTTCTCTTGCCGTGACATCCACCAAAACCCGAATCCTCGCAGGACGAAGGAGATACAACCTGAAGACAATATATGCGGTAGCGACGGGCGTGGATATACTCAGACTGCCGTATTTTGGAATACCGGTTTACCGGTATTCGGCAGCATTCAAGCTTCGCGCAGAAAGACAACTGCGACCCTAGGGTCGCAGTCCGAATTGCCGTGAAAGCCTATGTTTGCATAGGCGCTGCCAGGTTCAGTCCGGCAGCATGGCCGTGACTTCTATTTCGATCTTGGCGCCGTGCTCGACGAAACCGGCGACCTGCAAAGCCGTCATGGCCGGGAAATGCTTGCCGATGATCGTTCGATAAACTTCACCGATCTCCGCCAGGTGCGCGTTGTATTCCTTCTGATCGGCGAGATACCAGTTCATGCGCACAATATCTGCAGGCTTGGCGCCGGCCTGCGCCAGAATCGCGACGATATTGGTGAGGGATTGGCGCACCTGGCCGACCAGGTCATCGGTCTGGAATTTTTCCTGTTCATCCCAGCCTACCTGGCCCGCGACGAAAACCATGCGCCCCTTGCACACGATGCCATTCGAATAACCTTTGGGGCGAGCCCAGCCTGGTGGTTGTATAAATTGCATTTATGGATACTCCTTGAGAAGTGCGGTTAAAAGTGGTTGATGATGTCTGTCGCCGAATGTGAATACGCCCCAGACCTCATGATTTTTGCTCTCGCAATCTGAAGCGCTGCAACTTGCCGGTTTCCGTGCGCGGCAAGACGGTCACAAATTCAATGCTGCGTGGGTATTTATAGGGTGCGATGCTGTTTTTGACGTAATCCTGTAATTCCTTCACCAAATTTGCCTCCGGAACAAACCCGGGGCGCAACAGCACGAACGCCTTGACGATCTGGCCGCGTTCCTCGTCCGGGATGCCCACCACGCCGCACTCGGCTACCGCGGGATGCTTGAGCAAAGCGTCCTCCACTTCCGGTCCGGCGATGTTGTAACCGGCCGAAATGATCATGTCGTCAGTGCGTGCCTGATAGAAGAAATAGCCGTCAGCATCCATTTTGTAGGCATCGCCCGTGATATTCCAGCCGTTGCTGACATAGTTTTTTTGTCGTTCGTCGGACAAATAGCGACACCCGCTCGGCCCCTTGACTGCCAGATGACCCACTTCCCCGGGCGGCAGCGCCTTGCCGGATTCATCCACCACGCAGGCCTGGTAACCAGGGATGGCGTAGCCCGTCGCCCCGCGTCTGACTTTCTCCGGGCTATGCGAAATAAAGATATGCATCATCTCGGTGGCGCCGATGCCGTCGATAATCTCGATGCCGGTTGCCTCTTTCCAGAGTTGCCTCGTCGCATCAGGCAGCGCCTCGCCAGCTGACACGCATTTCTTCAGGCTGGAGATATCGTATTTATGTGCCAGGGCTGCCATCTGCCGCCAGAATGTGGGCGCTGTAAAGCAGATGGTCGCCTTTTGATCCTGTATGGTTTGCAACAGGCTATCTGGCATCAGTTTTTCCACGAGTACCGTGGAAGCGCCATAGCGCAAGGGGAAGCAGAGCATACCGCCCAGGCCGAAAGTAAACGCGATCGGCGGCGTGCCGCAAAATATGTCGTTCGCATCAGGCTTGAGTATCGATTGCGGGAAACAGTCGCACATCGCCATCACGTCGCGGTGAAAGTGCATCGTGCCTTTGGGTTGTCCGGTCGTTCCTGAAGTAAATGCGATCAGTGCCACATCGTCGATGGCGGTCTCGACATTTTCAAAATCAGCCGGCTTGTTTTCCAGCAAACCTTCCAGCGAACCGGCTCCTCCCTGATTGAAGCAGACCACCTGCTTCAAGGCGGGACAGATTTTTTGCGCAATTTCGAGTTCTTCCACCAGCCGCACATCGCAGAGTGCGGCGCCCACCCTGGCTTTGTCGATCACTTGCTGGAGTTCCTTGGCACGCAGCAGCGGCATGGTGGCAACGGCGATGCAACCGGCCTTGATCACGGCCAGCCAGCAGGCGGCCATCATCGGATTGTTGGGGCCGCGCAGCAGCACCCGGTTGCCCGGTACCAGCCGCAGATCCTCGCGCAGCACATGGGCAATCTGGTTGGCGCGCACCATCAGCTGGCGATAAGTGCATTTGCCCTCGGGAGTGCGCAAGGCAATGCGCTCGCCATAGCCTTTGTCCACCATTCTGTCGAGCAACTCGACGGCGCAATTGAGCCGACCGGGATAATCCAGCTCAGGCAGGTCAAAACTAAGTTCCGGCCAAAGTTCGGGTGGCGGCAGGTTGTCGCGGGCAAACCGGTCTTCATGTGCTGTAGGAACCTTGATCATGGTCACACTCCTATAAACCAAAGTCAGTTGGCGTTTGAATCTCCACCTGTCGCTGAGGCTTCGCTTGATACGGAATTGCGATAATCCTCAAGACGCGCGGCAATATCTGCAGGAATCGGAATCGACTTGAAAGTCTCCAGGGACAGGGTCACCAGCACAACCTCGCCGCGCAAAGACGGCACGCCACGGACCGCGCCGTCGATTCGGATGGCGATGGATGTCCGACCAATTTTATCCAGACGCACGGTCAAATCGAGCGTGTCGCCAATTCGCGCCGGGCTCAGAAAATCACAAGCAGCCCGAACCGAGGGCAAGGCCACCTTGCGCTCGCTGATCAAGGTGGCATAGCGTATGCCCAACCAGTGATCGAACCAGTCTTCAACGACGGTCTGGAACATGTCGAAAAAATTCGGGTAATAGACAATGCCCGCCATGTCGGTATGCGAGAAGCGAATTGGGTAATGCGATATGAAAAGGCCGCGCGGCATCGAGATCACACAATTTGAAGTTGGGTCGCCCCAACGGGAGATGAAATATATTACATGTAAAGTGTGATTTTACGCAACCGATCGCAATATCCTGCATAACAGGATTGCCGGATCGTCTCAGGTCGCCCCCAATTCCCGAATCATGCCCGCCAGCTTGTTACGCTGCAGTTTCCCGGTTGCCGTACGCGGCAACTGATCGACAAAACAGATCCGCCGTGGCCGCTTGAAGCCTGGCAAAGTGGCGATGCCGTCAGAAAGCCGGATTCGGGCATCTTCCTCGCAACCCGCTGAAGCAACCACGAAAACCGCAATTTCCGTCAAGCCCTGCTCGTTCTGGATCGCGGCACTGCCAATGTCCTGGACACTGTCGCCACAGGCGGACAGCAAGGTCTGATCGACGGCTATGGTGCTGACCCACTGGCCTGATATCTTGAGCATGTCATCGGTGCGCCCGGAAAATTCCCAGCTATTGTGCGCCCGGGGCAGGAACATGTCGCCGGGCGAGAACCAGCCCTTGTCAAAGTCGTGCTGCTCAACCGGACGTTGCCAATAACCTGTCGCAACCGAGGGATGTCGCAGCCAAAGCCGTCGCGGCAGATCCTGGTCCACATTATCGGCGCGCACCTCAGTCAGGGGTGTGGGGTGTAGCAGGCCGGAATCATCCTGGCAATACAGCATCAGACTCATGGTCTCCGATGTGCCATAGCCGCTCAACGGTGACACTCCGGTAGCCTGTTGCAGTTCCCTGCGCACCGAAGCCGGCAAGGATTCGCCGGCAGAAACGAAATGACGCACGCCCGCGGCCATGAGTCGGCACGGAATATCGCCCTGGGTCAGCTTGTGGTACAGCGTGGGTACGCTGAACAAGACGGTCGGGCGATGCCGTTCGCAGATTTCGGCGACACGCTCTGCCGTCGGCCACTCGCCGTCAAGGATGACCGTGGCGCCCAGCCTCAATCCGGCAAACAGACTGTTGGCCAGGGCGTAGGCGAAAAACAGCTTTGAGGAAGCATAGAGACGATCGCCGGAAGTCAGGCCAAGTATCTGCTGTCCCAGCAGGGCAGAGTGTCCTGCGACGCGCTGTGCATGAATCACGGCCTTGGGCTTGCCGGTGGTTCCCGAGGTATATATCCACAGTGCCATATCCTCAGCTGCGCGTGGCACTGGCTTCAAGGGAGTTGCCGAGTCGAGCAATTGCTGCCATGCCGACGTGTTGTCACCGCCGACCACGATCTGTGGGGCATTTAGCACCGAGGTACAAATTCGCGTCAGCAGCGCCACGGATTCTGCTTCGCACCAGATGAAGCGCGCACCGCTTTCGTTCAGGATGATGCTCAGTTCTTTTTCGAAAAGCCGCGAATTCAGGCCGACCGCGACTCCGCCAGCGGCGATTGCGCCAAGGTAAGCAATGACCCAATCAATGCCGTCCGGAGCAAAAACCAGAACCCGCTCATCAGCCTGCAAGCCGAGTTGCCTCCAGGCGCCTGCAGACCGGTACACGGCATTGCGTAATTCACCATAGCTGACCCGCCGCTCACCGCATTCCAGCGCGACACTGTCCTCGGCGCCTGTTGCGAGCAGGTCAGCGGTTGCATTCATGGCAAGCCCTAGGCTTCCGGGGTTGCGAAAGTGCCCTGCCTCTGGCCGCGCAATTTGAAGCGCTGAATCTTGCCTGTCGCGGTTTTCGGCAATTCGGGAATAAATTCGATCCAGCGCGGATATTTGTACGGTGCGAGCTTGCTCTTGACATGCGCCTGCAGCTCTTCGACAAGCTGCGGTGAAGCGTCGAGACCGCTTTTGAGGACGATATAAGCCTTCGGCTTGATCAGGGCATCCACATCCGCAGCGCCCACCACGGCAGCTTCCAGCACAGCCGTGTGCGTCATCAATGCGGCTTCCACCTCGAAGGGCGAGACATAGATCCCCCCCACCTTGAGCATGTCATCGGAGCGCCCGCAATAAATGAAATAGCCGTCTTCGTCCTCGACATATTTGTCACCGCAACGCGTCCATGGCCCATTGAAGGTCGCCAGGCTTTTCTCGCGGTTGTTCCAGTACATGATCGCCGCGCTTGGTCCATTCACCTGCAGCTCGCCCATATTGCCGCGAGAAACGAGTTGTCCTGTTTCATCGACCAGGCGCAGTTCGTAACCCGGCACGGGCTTGCCGGTGCTGCCGTAGCGCACGTCACCTGGGCGGTTGGAAAGGAAGATATGCAGCATCTCCGTGGAACCGATGCCGTCAAGAATGTCGATACCGGTCTGCTCCTGCCAGCGTCTGCCAATATCTGCCGGCAAGGCTTCACCTGCAGAGGTGCATCGACGCAGTCTGGGCAGTTCCTCACGGCGCGGCATGTCCGGGCTGGCCAGCATCGCCGCATACAGGGTCGGCACACCGTAGAAGATCGTCGGTTGGCGCTGGCGCAGGATCTTGCCCACCGATGCCGGCGTCGGCCGTTCGGCCATGAGTATCACCGTGGCGCCGACGGAAAGAGGGAAAGTCAGGCCATTGCCCAGGCCATAGGCGAAGAATAGCTTGGCGGCGGAAAACACCGTGTCGTCATCACGGATACCCAGCACCGGCTTTGCATACAGTTCAGCGGTCAGGATCAGGCTGCTCTGGATATGCACGGTACCTTTGGGCTTGCCGGTCGAGCCGGATGAATACAGCCAGAAACATGCGTCATCGCAGCAGGTCGGGGCGGTTTTGTGATCGGGCGCGGCCTGCGCCATCAAATCGGCCAGGCGCAGCATGCCCGCCGGCAGATTATTGGTCTCGCCTGAAACGATCACATGCCTGAGGAATGGCGAGCTAGCCAGCAGCGGCTGGAAGGTGGGCAGCAAGCCTGCCGACACGACGAGCACGGACGCTCGGCAATCGCGCAGCATGAAGTCGTAATCGGATTCGGTGAGCAAAGTGTTGGCGGCGATCGGCACCACGCCCGCCTTGATGCAGCCAAGAAATGCCGAGGGGAAGTCGATCGTGTCATAGAGGGCGACAAACACCCGGTTTTCCATGCCGACACCGAGCCCCGCCAACACATTGGCAAAGCGGTTTACCCTGTCCGCCAGTTGCGTATAAGTGTATTCACCGCGATCATCGCAAATCGCAACCTTGCTGCCGCGGCCAGCAGCCAGGTTTCGTCCGATCAAATCATCGGCTGCGTTATAGTCACGCGGAATGTTTACGGCGGGTGGGTTGGTCCCATGATCCGCCGAAGACAACGTGTAGCCCATGCTTTTCTCCTTGGCTTATTTGTTATCGGTAAATTCAATCTCGCCGTTCGGCAACAGGTACAGAATCAATGCTCTGCCTGCGCTGACTGTTGGCCGGTGGGCACTGTTCGGGGGATAGACCAGCCAGCCCTCGCCGCGCCCGTCGAACCGTGCGGTGGATGTCAATGGCATGATCATGTCGATCTCGCCAGTAGGATGTCGATGGTGCGGCCCGATGATGTCGGTCAGGTCTACGACATCGATACTGAAACCATGGGTCGCCGGACTCGGCTGGACGATTCGGCCGAAGCGTCGCGCCCCTTCCCCCTGCTGGCACATCCAGCCGGCTTGCATCGCGGCTTCGCAAGCCAGGTGTATTTCCCTGAAAAAATCGCCACCCGCTGGATACTGGGCATTCAGCCGAGCCTGCAGGGTTTGGTCCAAAGCTTGCCCCGCGATCGCTGCCGTGACTTCGGCCACTCGACGGGTGAAGGTTTCCAGTGTGGTCATGGAACTATTCCTTGAGAGTATGCGAACCAGACGCAATTGTAGAACCAAACCCTGCTGCGCCAAAATCACTATAGTGCAATAGAATCGATCCTCAGGAAGTATAATTCATCCCGTATCGATAACGCCCGCAGCAAGGACCACATGCCAAAAAGTGAAAGTCCCGAAAAGTTGCAGCGACCGGATCTGAGCGCAGCCGAAAACGATTATCTGCGCATCCTCGGCGAACGCATTCGCGATCTGCGAGCGCGTCATGGCATGACGCGCAAGGCACTGGCGCAGGATTCGGGCGTTTCGGAGCGCTACCTGGCACAGCTTGAAACCGGGCATGGCAACATTTCAATCATTTTGTTGCGCCAGATCGCCCAGGCCATGGGTAATCAGTTGCCCGACCTGGTCCGTGAAGAACCCGAACAACCGGTCGAACTCACCCTGCTGACTCAGTTTCTTTCGCGCCTGCCGCCAAAAAAACTGGCACGGGCACGCAATCTCCTGATTGCCGAGTTCGATGGCAAGGGCAAGCTCAGCCGGCGCCGGCGGATTGCCCTGATCGGCTTGCGCGGTGCAGGTAAAACCACGTTGGGTACCTTGCTTTCGAAACGTCTTGGCACGCCTTTTCTGGAGCTTGCCCAAGCCATCGAGCGTGAAGCCGGCATGGTCATTCCGGAAATTTTTGCGCTCTACGGCCAGGCAGCCTATCGTCGCTATGAGCGGCGCAGCCTGGAATCAGTGATCGAAAGCAATCAAGCCTTCGTGCTTGCACCAGGAGGTGGCATTGTTTCCGAGCCTGCCACCTTTGATCTTCTGCTTTCATCCTGCCATACCATCTGGATCAAGGCCTCGCCGGAGGAACACATGGAACGGGTCTCCGCGCAGGGAGACACCCGCCCAGGAGGCGATACCGAAGAAGCCATGCTGGATCTGCACCGCATTCTGGCCGGACGCGCAGCGCTCTACAACGAGGCGGATGCTGTCCTCGACACTGCCGGCAAGAGCATAGACCAATCTTTCAACGAACTTCTCGAACTGCTCGGTAGCGCCTGATCGAAGCTTATAATCGCTCAACGTTCGCTGTCTATCCGCCTTTTACTTCGCCTTTCCCTTCTCAAGCATGTCCGACCGTTCGCCCTCGCTATTGAGGCCGCTTGATGCCTTGGTTTTGCCTAAACCGGGCACGCGTCTAGACCTGCCCAACCTGGCCGGTTCTGCGGATGCACTGGCGATCGCTCAACTGGCGCGCAAACTTGCCACTCGGCAGATGCTGACTGTAATCACAGCGAGCCCACTCGCCGCCCAACGCTTGCAGGATGAAATTGCCTGGTTTGCGCCTGAATTGCGCGTGCATCTTCTGCCGGATTGGGAAACGCTGCCTTACGACAATTTCTCGCCGCATCAGGATCTGATATCGGAACGCCTGGCGACCCTGTACGCCGTCTCGCAAGCGCAATGCGACATCCTGCTGACCGCCGCGACCACCGCATTGACGCGTCTTGCACCGCCTTCTTTTCTCGCTGCCCACACTTTCTTCATCAAAAAAGGCGAACGCCTGCTACTGGACAAGTTGCGCGCACAACTGACTCTGGGCGGTTATCAGCACGTCACGCAGGTCGTTGCACCGGGTGAATTCAGCGTACGCGGCGGCCTCATCGATCTGTTCCCGATGGGTGCTGCACTACCCTACCGCATCGACCTGCTCGACGAGGAAATCGAAAGCATCCGTACTTTCGATGCCGACAGCCAGCGCACGCTGTATCCGGTCGCAGAAATTCGCACCCTGCCCGCGCGCGAGTTTCCCCTCGATGAAGCCGGGCGTACGCAGTTCCGTTTGCGCTGCCGCGAAACTTTCGAAGGTGACGCGTCGCGTATCGCCCTCTACAAGGATGTTTCCAACGGCATCGCGCCAGCCGGCATCGAATACTACCTGCCGCTGTTTTTCGAGCACACCGCCACGCTGTTTGATTACCTGCCGAAGGAGGTTGTGCTGCTCCAGCATCACGACGTGCCTGCCGCCATCGCGGAATTCTGGCGCGATACCCGCGAACGCCACCGCATGATGGGCGGCGAGCGGTCCCGCCCCTTGCTGCCGCCACAGGATCTGTTTCTTTCAGAGGAACAGTTTTTTCTGGCTGCAGGCGTCTTTCCCCGCTTGCAACTGTCGGCTGCAAGCGTTGTCGATAACAGTTCGGACCTGGCCGTTGCCGTGCCGGCAGTCGCCGTCGATCGCCGCGCCGATGACCCGCTCGCTGCAATCAAGGCCTTCCTCTCCGGCTTTCCTGGTCGTACGCTTTTGCTCGCCGAGTCGGCCGGCCGACGCGAGACGATACGCGAATACCTCGCGGAATACGGACTGCTGGTCGCATCCTGCAATGATTTCGCAAGCTTTCTGGCCAGCAATGAAAACCTGATGTTGGGCGTGGCGCCGCTTTCCGGCGGATTTTTGTTGTCCGACAGTGCCCTTGCACTGATTACGGAAAACGAGTTGTATGCCGCTACCGCACGCCCACGCAGTGTCCTGGGCAAGCGGGATGCACGGCGCAGCAATCTCGAAGGCTGGCTGCGCGACCTCTCGGAACTGAAGATCGGCGACCCGGTCGTGCATGAATCGCACGGCATCGGCCGCTATCTCGGACTCGCTCATCTCGCCGTCGGCGATGGTGAGGAAGTCAGCGAGTTCCTGCATCTCGAATACGCCGGTGGTGACGCCCTCTACGTCCCGGTAGCGCAATTGCATCTGATCAGCCGCTACAGCGGCGCCGATCCGGAAGCAGTCGAACTGCACCGGCTGGGCAGCGGGCAATGGGAAAAAGCCAAGAAGAAGGCCGCACTGCAAGTGCGCGACACCGCTGCAGAATTGTTGCACCTGTATGCCCAACGCGCCCTGCGCCAGGGCTACCCGTTCGATTTTCGGCAGCATGACCTGGAAGCATTTGCCGATGGCTTCGGTTTCGAGGAAACGCCGGACCAGCTGGCCGCCATCGATGCAGTGGTGATAGACATGCGCTCGGGCAAGCCAATGGACCGCCTGGTCTGCGGCGATGTCGGCTTTGGCAAGACCGAGGTGGCGCTGCGTGCCGCATTCATTGCGGTGCAGGGCGGCAAACAGGTGGCGGTGCTCTGTCCGACCACGCTGCTGGCCGAGCAGCATTACCGCACTTTCGACGACCGTTTCGCCGACTGGCCCGTGAAAGTCGCTGAAATCTCGCGCTTCCGCAGCGAGAAGGAGCAACAGCAGGCCATAGTCGATCTGGCTGCCGGCAAGATTGACATCCTCATCGGTACTCATCGCTTGCTGCAAAAGGATGTGCAGTTCTCGCGTCTGGGACTGGTCATCATCGATGAGGAACATCGTTTTGGTGTGCGTCAAAAGGAAATTCTCAAGACCTTGCGTGCCGAGGTCGATGTATTGACGCTGACGGCAACGCCGATTCCGCGCACGCTCGGCCTGTCGCTCGAAGGGCTGCGCGATTTCTCGGTGATCGCCACCGCGCCTTCACGGCGGCTGGCCATCAAGACTTTTGTCTCGCGCTGGTCGACGGGCCTGGTGCGCGAAGCCGTATTGCGCGAGTTCAAGCGTGGCGGCCAGGTCTATTTCCTCCACAACGAAGTTGCCACCATTGCCAACATGCACGAGCGCCTGCAGAAACTGTTGCCCGAGGCGCGCATCGTGATTGGCCATGGCCAGTTGCCGGAAAGGGAACTTGAACGCGTGATGCGCGAATTCACCCAGCAAAAACACAACCTGCTGCTGTGTTCAACGATTATCGAAACCGGCATCGACAACCCCCATGCCAACACCATCATCATCAACCGCGCCGACAAGTTCGGCCTGGCGCAATTACATCAGTTGCGCGGCCGGGTTGGCCGATCCCACCACCAGGCCTATGCCTATCTGCTGACCCACGAGGACGCCAAGCCTTCGGCACAGGCCCAGAAACGCCTGGAAGCCATCCAGATGATGGAAGAACTCGGCTCGGGCTTTTTCCTCGCCATGCACGACCTGGAAATCCGCGGCGCCGGAGAAGTCCTCGGCGAAAGCCAGAGCGGGGAAATCCACGAAATCGGCTTTGCCTTGTATACCTCCATGCTGAACGCCGCAGTGAAGTCACTCAAGGACGGCAAGGAACCTGACTTGTCCCAGCCGCTCGATGTCATTTCTGCCATCGATTTGCATCTGCCGGCACTGTTGCCTGCCGATTACGCACCTGACGTGCATGAGCGGCTAACCCTCTACAAGCGTCTGGCCAATGCCGAGAGCACGGAACATCTGCAGGAACTCCAGGAGGAACTGATCGACCGTTTTGGCGACTTGCCGCCGCAAGCTCAGGCACTGCTGGAAACTCATCGCCTGCGGGTTGCTGCACGAAGTTTGGGCATCATCAAGATCGACGCTGCGCCGCAAGCGATACAATTGCAGTTCGTACCCAATCCACCGATCGACCCGGTATGCATCATCGAACTGATACAGAAGGATCGCAGCCTCAAATTCGCCGGACCGGAAAAACTGGTCTGGCGCCGTGCCACCGCCAGCCTGCGCGAACGCACACAGGCCATCCGCGAGTTGCTTAAAAATCTCAAGAACTGACCATGACGCACGCCCAATTAGAAAATCTCAACATCGATGCCTTCGATCTGATGCCCTCACCGGAACAGATTCACGCCTCGCTGCCGCTCACCGATTCTGCTGCCGCAACAGTGGCCAGCGGCCGCGCGCAATTACAGCGCATCCTCGACCATGAGGATCGGCGCCTGTTCGTGGTGGTCGGCCCCTGCTCGATCCACGACCCGGTCGCTGGTCTCGATTACGCGCGCAGGCTCAAGCAACTGGCCGACGAAGTGGCGGATACCCTGGTGGTGGTGATGCGCGTCTATTTCGAGAAGCCGCGCACTTCGACCGGCTGGAAAGGCTTCATCAATGATCCGCGCATGGACGACTCCTTCCATATCGAGGAAGGCATGCAAAAAGCCCGCGAATTCCTGCTGCAGGTCAATGAAATCGGGCTGCCTGCAGCCACCGAGGCGCTCGACCCGATCGCGCCGCAGTATCTTGGCGACCTGATCGCCTGGACCGCCATCGGCGCCCGCACCAGCGAATCACA
>JBAYVV010000056.1:0-23363 GCA_041674465.1 Sterolibacterium sp. | reverse complement strand
GCCTCTAGATGTCTGCGCCAGTATTCAGGTCCGTGCCTCTTCGCCATCGCCTGTGCCTTAAAAAAGGCGACACGATTGCATAGCTCAGCAAAAAACTACAGGTGGTGCCGACAGTCGCTTACGACCGTCGCCGTCGCCATGAATATGGTTCTGCCACGTTGTTAGTTAATACGCGATGATTCCACAATGGAAGTTTTTGATAGCAACGCATCGAACCGAGAAAACCAATTGTCGCGCCGCAATTTGCAAAGTAGAGGCGTATAGTCAACGTCTATTCTATGCAAAGGTATTATGTTTTCAATGAAAACAAAATCTAGAGTTGCACTGAAGGCGTTTCTAATTTGTACTTGTACCGCATTAATACTATCCGCGTGCGGTGGTGGTAGCGGAAGTGTTTTGACTTCATCTTTGCCGCAAGAAATATCGGTGCCTATTCCTTTGCAAGCCAAGATGACCGCCGACGCTACGGGGAATCTGTACCTTGCGGATGGGGCAACATTCACGATAGTCAAAGTCGACCCAACTGGCAAAGCCACTTTGGTTGCTGGCAAGAGTGGTGTGAGAGGTGTAAGTGATGGCGTGGGGACGAGCGCCGAATTCTATTCGCCGAATGATATTGCTGTTGATTCAAATGGGAATCTCTACGTGACCGATAGCTACAAGATTGACTACTTAGGCTCAGCATCAGTGAACTCTTTCTCTCCGCTAGGGAGTGTCTATCGCGCAGCAATTAGAAAGGTCACCCCAGCAGGTGTCGTTACGACGTTGGCAGGAAGCGCTACCGCAGGCAACCCATCCGACATGGGATACGCAGATGGTGTTGGCACCGATGCAAGGTTCAGCAATCCGCAGGGTATCGCTGTTGACCTCGCAGGCAACGTATTTGTGGCGGATTATTCGAATGCTTGTATCCGGAAGATTAATCCGCAGGGCATCGTTACAACATATACCGGCAGCCCAACATCAATTGGTGGAAGAGATGGCACGCTGGCCACTGCATCATTCAATCTGGTGCATGAACTAAAAATCGACAATGCTGGCAACCTCTATACCATCCACTCCGCTGGGGTAGGAAGGTGGATTCGCAAAGTTTCTACTGATGGAAATGTAACTAGTTTCGGCGAGAGAGTTGTCGCAACGAACTTACTTGTCAATAGCATTACAGGCAAACTCTACGGCATCTCTCAAGTGCATGGAGGCGTATATCACAACCTGCTCTATAGCATCAGCGAAGCTGGCGTTGAATCGACCGTGGGAACCGCAGTCCCTAGTTCGCCGACCTCCATTGCTTTTGTGGCATCAAGTTCGGCAGCAACATTATCTAATGGCGTGATTTCAAGCGTACCACTGCCATAAGCAGCTAGCGCAAAAGCGGTCGGTAGGGGCTAAGAACGGCCAATACCGAACGGATTGCCCTACTATTCCATCTAGCTCCTTCGACGTAAATGGCCAGATTGACTACGTCTGAAAGGCACGGGATACACCCGAAAGTGACTATTGAATTCCAGTCCGTAAACCAGATTTTTGGATTTTTTTCAGTACCAGAAAGACCCAAGGGGGGTGTATGAGGAAGCCGTCTTTAGTTCGGCTCTTGATGTTGGTTGTGACGTTTCTCTCAGCGGCGTGTTCGTCGGGTGGTGGATCGTCGGATGTGTCGTCGGATGAATCAAGGCTCGCGAGTTCCATCCGAAGCGATTCGCGGCTCCCTCAGGTCCGCGCCAAGGCCAGGCAACTCGTAGCCAAGGAGTTGACGGCAGGTACTGCTTATGCGGCAGTGTTTATCCGCGATCTCAACACATTTGTCGAACTCGCAATCGAAGGCCAGGGTCCGCAGAACGTGCGATCCCAACTCAAGCTGTTCCTTGACCATCAGGGTGAGGACGGAAACATCGTTGACGGGATCGTCGTCCAGGATGGATCAACTTTCAAGGGCACGGTCGAAAGCGATCAGGAGAGTTCACTTGTTCAGGCTGTCGCGAAGTACGTAGCAATCACCGGCGACAAGGCGTTTTTGTCCGAAGATGTCCGCGGCGTTGCGGTGATTGAGCGACTTGAAAACGCCCTGATGTTCCTTTACACGCAACGCTTCTCAACCAAGTACGGCCTGGTTTTCGGCGGCACGCGGGCAGATTGGGGCGACGTGCAACCCGAAGATACACCGGGCGTCGACATGAGTGCGGCGAGCCACACGAGCCTCAGCATCTATGACAACGCGATGCTGACTCTGGCGCTCGTCGACTTGCAAACCCTGGAAAATGACATAGGGCGCGACGTCAACGCCTGGGCTGTGCGGGAGCGCGATTTACGTGCCGCGGTGCGGGCTCATCTGTGGAACGGCACGCAGTTCGTCCCGCACATCTATCTTGATAGGGGATCGCCCTTTCCGCCGGATTTCGACGAGTCCCGGATCTATTTTCAGGGCGGCACAGCGGTGGCAATCCAGGCGGGCTTGCTCGAGCCGGCCGAAGTCGCGCAGGCATTTGCGCGGATGATCAAGAACAAGAACGATTCCGGATCAGGAACCGTCGGTGTGAGTATCTATCCACCCTATCCCGCAGGGTTCTTCCAGAATACACAGTACATGGGCGCAGAGTATATGTACCAGAATGGCGGCGATTGGCCATGGTTCGGCGCACGTATTATTCAGCAGATGGTCGCGCACGGGCAGGTGCAGCTTGCCTACCAGGAGATTGTCCCGATGCTGGACCGCGTGTTGCGAGACGATGCATTTTTCGAGTGGTACACCCGCAACGGGACCGCACAGGGATCAGGCGATTACCGCGGGTCCGCGGGCCAAATTGCCAAAGCGATCGACATGCTTCTGGAGTGGGCGGCGCACCGGTGAATGATGCCCTAATGGGCGGCGTCAATTAGCTTGTTCTCATCACTACACCTATCGACGCGACATTCCTTCAAGGAATTAATCTATGTGCTAGTATTTCAAAGCAGAAAACAAGCCGCCGAATTCTCTGGCAGCTTGCTGTCGGGGCCCAAGAAACTGCCTCGCTTATAGCACCTGAAATCGTGTCGCCCTGTGCAACACGCTGACAGGAACATGGAGCGAAGCGTGAATACTTCTTCAGCAATTGGCGCCTGCCCTGGCTCTCTTTTCGGCGTCCAGCCAATATCTGGCGCGAGTGTTGTGACGCTATCTTCGTTCCTATCTGGACAAACTCATCCAGCCACACGGGCGGCCCTTCGTGCTGAACGTCGTTCCCTGCCCGCGCGCTGGAGCCGTGCACTGGTGATCGGCCTTCTCGCGATGGGTGTGGCTGCTTGTGGCGGGGGTGGGGGCGGACCCAATGGGGGAGTTAACTCTGCCGCTGGCATCAGCGTGCTGGCAGGCAGTTTGGGTACGCCCGGCAACACTGACGGCACCGGGACAGCCGCGCGTTTCGAAATTCTCCAGGGGATCGCGACAGATAACCTAGGCAATCTCTACGTTGCCAATTCCGGAGGCGGTGGCACCATCCGCAAGATCACCTCGAATGGCGTAACGACCACCTTATTGGGTAGTCTGACGGGCTTGCCTAGCATAGGTGGGGGTTACAAGACAGTCCACGGACTTGGGATCGACAATGCAGCGGGCGTACTCGTCTACACCAATACGGACTATTACGTCGTCAAAAATACATTTCCGCTGGATTCTGGCGTTCGAACGAGTTACGCTATGGATGGCTGGTCTTTTGAGACAAGGTGGGTTAATCTGCCAACGGAAATGACACTGGACAGTGCAGGGAATGTCTATGTCGCCATGGGCTATTACATCCGCAAGCTTGATCCCGTAGGACATATAAGCACTCTCGCCGGGTTGTTCGGCGTTCCCGGAACATTCGATTATCCCAGAGCCGGTTCGGCCGATGGTGTTGGCACCACTGCGGGTTTCGATGGCGCCTACGGCGTTACCGCAGACAGCGATGGCAATGTCTATGTCGCCGACAGCAACAACAAGACTGTGCGCAAGATCACGCCCAATGGCGTAGTGATCACGATGGCCGGCCAGGCCGGCCAGCCGGGTGCGGACGATGGCGTGGGGGCAGCAGCACGCTTTAATCATCCGCGCCGACTGGCCGTCGACCGCGCCAGCAATGTGTATGTGGTCGACACCGCCAGTACCAACAACGACTCATCCCTATGGCAGGACACGGGCAATAGCACCATCCGCAAGATCACGCCCGATGGCAGGGTAACCACTGTGGCGGGCCAGGCGGCAGCAAGCGGTGGCACAATCCCCGGGCCGCTACCGGGCACCCTGGGCAACCTGCGCGGTATAGTCGTCGGAACGGACGGAGCGCTGTATGTCAATACTTTCGATGCCGTGTTGAAGATCGTGCTGCCTACCGACTGACTCGGTACGTAAGCAATGCAATTGAGGAATGTGTAGGCGAATTCATGAACAGGCGCCCTGCACATATTGAGGGCTATCCGGAATTCGTGATTGATATCTTGTGTGGCAACGCGCAATGTCGTCGACTTTTCGCTCTTGGTGCAATGATTTATCTGAGACCGGCCAAGACCTGCCATTTGAGGTTGCCATTCCATATGGATAGTGGCACGATTCTAGAATGAAGTGGGTTTTACTACAGCGTCGTAAGGCAAATCAGTCTCCGAGGTAATCTATGCATGGTTCATGTCTTTGTGGCGCAGTTGAATACGAGGTCACCCAGCTCGATTCACCAATCGAACATTGTTCCTGCCGAACATGCCAAAAAGCACATGCCGCAGCGTTTAACACAGCAGCTTCCGTCAAACATAGACATTTCCGCTGGCTAAAGGGCCGGGGCCTTCTCACTGGTTATCCATCGTCTCCCGAGAAAATCAGGTGGTTCTGCTCAAAGTGCGGATCTCATCTCGTCGCTGAACTAATTGGCCGCGACTATGTAGTTCTTCGCGTCGCAACACTTGATGACGACCCAAAGCAAGTTCCTGAGTTCCAAATCTGGGCATCTCATGAAGTTCCGTGGCTCCGGTATGGTTCCTTAGTTGCCGCCTACCCTGAGTGGGAGCCTGACCACAAATGAAACTACATTCCGACGCGCCGCCTAGCCACTCGTTCGACCGGAACTCGCGGGGGAAGCCGCGCAAAGCCGCTCAGCTCAAGCATTAGGCAGATAATCCACAATGGATATTCGACCACTCGCAAGAAACGATTTGTACGCGTTACTGAAGCTCTATGAGCATCTCCACAGTTCAGATGAACCGTTGCCATCACAGAGTAAAATCGATGCCGTATGGTCGGAGATTATGTCGAGTGACGGATTGAAATATTTCGGCGGTTTCGTTGGTGGCGAGCTGGTGTCTAGCTGCACTATCTCCGTCATTCCCAATCTCACGCGCGGTTGCAGGCCCTATGGTGTAATCGAAAATGTTGTTACTCATTCGAATCATCGAAAGCACGGCTACGGCACCGCTCTCCTTCGCTCCGCGTTATCTCATGCTTGGACAGTGGGATGCTATAAAGTCATGCTGCTCACTGGCCGCAAAAACGAGGCGACGTTGCGTTTCTATCAATCCGCAGGGTTCGACCCAAATGGCAAACAGGCGTTCATCGCGAAGCCCGCTGCTTAACCCGCCGCTCAACCCGGACGCTGCGCTCATGGGCGGGGTTTCGTTTCGCGGGTTCTCAATCATCTTCTCTCCAGCTGTTGTCCTTTGGGCGCAGCGCCGGTTAGCTCTACTTCGTTGAAGCTGTAGAATAACTCCGTTTTGAAAAACGCCATGTCTGCGAGGAAAAATCGGCTTCTCAAAACGCTATGCATTCGACGATCTCAGGCGGGGAATGGTCGACTGACCCCGAAAAGCATCCAGCAAGACCCCTCAACCACTTTTTCTACAGCCTCGTTAGGCCACAACAGGATATAGCGCATGCAGATTCCGAAGCTCTCGCACATTTATCACGGTGCCCTCGCTGTTGGGGCGCTGGCGTTGTTGTGGATTAGGCGCGAACCGTTTCTTAGCGGAACCGGCACAACATTCGACTTGCTCGTCTTTGCTATCGCGGCCGCACTTCTTCTTGCTCCCCTCTTCAAGGAGGTAAGTCTAGGTGGTGTGAAACTTACTCGCGAGATCGAAAAAACCCGAGCAGAAATTGGCGGAAAAATCTCAGAACTCCGCGCGACCATAGTGAACTCGATCGCTGTGTCCCCGACTTTCAACGTGCAGCTACAGGAGATGGTTCATCGAGAGGTCAGTCGGGCACAGCAGGAGGCTTTGCGGTTGATGGCGGCAATCGACCTTGAGTTGGTCCTCTCTGGGAGAGTGAACACAGCAGCGTACCAACAGACTACAACACTCAGAAGCTCGCGCTCATCAGTGCCCGCATTGAGGATCTGGAGGCTCGACTCGCAAGTGCACCGCAAGACGAGAAAGTGCACTATGGTTGGGTTCTTCGCAGTCTCTACTGGATGTGGCTTGAAGCCGCGCGAATACACTACGCATCGTCGACGCCATACCAGGAGGTACGAAAGCGCGTCGAAAGTAGTCTCGGTAACCTCACGCGGCTCGGATAGGATACATAGACGTGTTCGGATTGGTGCCTAACACTACATATGAGTCGACCTGCGCGAAAAGATTTTTCGATCTACGCCCACAGTTATGGATTGGCTTGTGCAGATCAGACTTTCAATGCCGAAGACTATGCCGTTGAAGAAATATTTTACTTTACAGAATGACATGCCGCCGGTAATGTCGAACGTTGAAGGTCCGCTTTCCTAAGCTTCGATAGGCTGCTTTGGGCACCCATGCGACCTTCCACTCTTCGGATTCATCGCCGGAAAGCCGTCAGTGAAGTTTCAACTCCTGAAAGCGGCCGGTCGTCACTGAGTGCTCGGTGCCCACTGGCGTCGTTCAAGTTTCTACAATGCGGACGTTCGATAACAGCCCCATGCCATCAATTTGGGCTACTCCACATCGGACATTCGCGAACTCCGGTTCCCAGCAATCACCGGGCGTCCAGCTTGCGGTTGTCTATGATTGGAGCTGAAGGTACGCCGGCCGCACAAATCATATAGCACCACAACTAAGTTCTGGCTACTCTGAGCGGCAGCTTCCCGAAACTCTTACTGTTTTCTTGGCTAAGGGACATAAACCAGCGATTGCCGAGTTCACCAAGCAGGGTAACGTACTGAATCCTATTCGGGGGCTCGAAACGAGGACATTGTTTTGGCACTATGGGAGAATAAACAGCCAACGGCAGTTCCGGCCCACAGCGAGAGCGTATGTGTTTGCATCAGGCGGAGCGTCTCCGCTCGATCCATGACCACCGGGCGGATA
Organism: Sterolibacterium sp.; assembly: GCA_041674465.1. Classification (GTDB taxonomy): domain Bacteria; phylum Pseudomonadota; class Gammaproteobacteria; order Burkholderiales; family Rhodocyclaceae; genus JACRAR01. The sequence continues at coordinate 16,091 of JBAYVV010000056.1, read as the reverse complement.
TCTTCTCCTTCAGATGATAGGCCATGCGTTCCGCCGACCTTCGACGCATCGACCTGAGCACTGAATAAATAAACACGTTCGCTCGACAGATGTGGTGCCGTCAAGTAACGGCCAATCGGTTCGATGGCTAGCGGAGTGAGGCCGAACTCCTCTTCGATTTCACGGGTGACGGCTTCCACCGGCGACTGACCTTTCTCGATGCGACCCGCCACAATATCAATCAGCCAAGGATCCAGCCCGGCAGCATAGACGCCTGCGCGGAATTGTTCAATCATTACGCATTTGCCCAAGATGGGGTCAAATAATACGGCGGCGGCAACGTCGCTATGCTCCAGCACCTCCCGTTCCAGGGAATCCGACATGCCGCCACTGAAAAGTTCGTGGGTCACGGTCAGTCGCCTCAACCGAAAAAATCCGGAATACGCCAGCACATCCTTGAGTACCTTGACCAGCATTTGTCGCGGTCCCTTTCTCAGTCTGGGAGGCACATTACTTAATAGTGTCCTTCGTCCAGCTTATGGCAATGTTGCAGCTATTCTCTAACGGGTTCCACTGAAAAATCCGCAATACTGGGGTCGCTCAAGAACTCCATGGCTAAACGACTTCGCGCTTTTGCTGCATTTTTGCTTGCCCATACGTGAACCTTGATCTGCATCGCTCCGCTCTTAGCCCCTTTAAATGCGATGCTTGACACATTGAATCCATAACTGGTGAACCGCTCAAAAATCTGCTCTTCTTCTGGAACCGCACCTTTTACAAACTTTGCCTCGATCACAGCAAAACTGCGCCGTGATGTAAGCTTGTCGATCTGTCTAAAAGTAACCAAAATTAGAATCGTAAAAATAGTTCCCGAGATTGCAAGAAAATATTCAGCCGTCCCAATGAGTATCCCAATCCCTGCTACAGCCCAGATGCTTGCAGCAGAGGTTAACCCTTTTATCGAAAAGCCTTCCCTAACGATTACTCCCGCACCAATGAAGCCGATACCTTGCAAGATGCCTTGAATTATTCTTGATGCACCCATATCGCCTTGCCCCATCAGGTTCCCATACATTCCCTCTGTCAGGCTTGCCGTCAAGAACGTCGATGTTAGGCTGATGATTGCAAATGTCCGCATGCCAGCGGGGTGACCGTTCTGATAGCGTTCGAGTCCAATCACACTTCCAGCGACAACAGAACCGATCATCTTAAGTAAGAATACAAATTCGGGTGATGCGTAGAAATTAGTCAGGTTTGACATGAATAAGTCTCCCAATGTTTGACTGTTGCCGCCTCAGGGAAAGCAAGGCTCACGACAACGTTATCATGCAGACATACTAATCCCGATTATCGGTAATGTTCTATTCGCGTACCACTACGGCACATGGCTGGTCAGCTCAGTAGCCAGTTTTTGATGCAGAGTCAGCACCCGCACTGGTAATGTCACTACCGAATTGACTTGCCCCGTTTTCTGGAATTAGTCCCACATTCTAACCGTTGGGTGAGTGCTGACTTAAACACCAAAATGTTTTCTCACCATGCCTTCCATCAATGTTCGCACTTCGGATTCTGTTGCGTTGATAGCGGTGCTATAGACGTTAGCTGCAAGTCCGGAAAACACTTTGAGCAAGCTTGGATCAAAGTGCGTTCCCGCTCCCTGCTGCAGTATCTCCATCGCTGCCGCAAGCGTCAGCGGCTCCTTGTAGGGTCGCTTCGCGCATAGAGCGTCGAAGACATCGACGATGGCAAATATCCGAGCTACCAAGGGAATCGCATCGCCAGTCTGTCCCCTTGGGTAACCCGAACCATCCCACTTTTCGTGATGACTCGCCACCACATCTTTCCCGCCATCGAGCCAGCCCGCACCGGTGACGATTTGCTCACCCATGGCAACGTGGGTGCGCATGATGTCCATTTCATCTTCCGTCAGCTTGCCTGGCTTCAGCAGGATCGCATCGGGAATACCGATCTTTCCAGCATCATGAAGAAAACTTCCGGCAATGAGCGCCTGCATACTGCCACCGCTCAGTCCAACTGCATCAGCCAACGTTGCTGCTATCCAGGCGACACGGTAATTGTGTGCTCCCGTGTCCGAGTCGCGTTTGGCAATGGCACGGCCCAGGGCTTCCATCATCGAGATGTGGGATTCGAGTACCTCTTGTGCTTTGCGTTCATTATCGGAGGCCAGCCGAATCACGACGGGATAGAGAATACCGCCGCAGACGAGGGATGCTAGACATACCATCAAGGCGGCGGTCAAGGCAACTGAAAAAATCTGTTTTGTTTGCCAGTCCGGGATCAGCCGAACACCCTCGAAGTAACCCGTCAGCGTTCCGGAATCTACGTGAAGCGGGACGAACACGCGAAGCACCCAGCGGTCATTGGAGAGACGGAAACTCTCATAAAATGGAGTGTTAAATCGTGGCACCGGATGGTGTGGAATTTCTTTTTCTATCCTCTCGCCATCCTCGGTCAAGTCTTCAGCCAGTCTGTTACCGTTTGCCCCGTAAACTTCCGCGATGTCAAAGAGTCCGCCGCTGAGACTTCGTGCCGCCGCTTCAGCGTGTATCTTTGCATCAGGCCCCTCCAGGGCGATGGCCTCATGATGCACTAGCACGCGGTGAGATTCCTCCATGGCGAAGGACACGATGCTCTTTTCGGCGTTTTCACGCGAGACATACCAAGCCAGAGGACTTACCACACTGGCAAGGACTACCGATACCGCTGCGATCTGTAGAGCAACTTTGCGCTTGAATGAAATCATGGAATATTTCCTGGTCTGCTCATTCTCAGTCTGGAAGCATTCGATCTGAGATACGTCTCCTTCGACGACAGGCTGGGCCGCCGTAGTAGCTTGGATTGTGAAGAGGGAATGGCTAACTGTACCATGGTCATAAATAATTCGTCGTCAGCTGCAAGGAGGGTCGGTAGGCTTTCACTTGTTTCTACAGCCAGGTGTGCATGTCGTTACCCAGCGGAAGCACGTCTTCAGCATTCGAGATGTTCATTCGTCATGTTTTCTGTGATGGTGTTCCTTGCTCATCTTTTCTGCCACAGTCGCCGGGTCGAGCAGGGTTGGAAGCTGGCCCTGCGCCAGGGCCCATGCGAAAACGGCAAGGACGATCAAGAGCAGCAACGCAATCAAGCCATGGTTTGTCTTCACTGCATACTCGGGTGCCCCACCTTTGCATCCGGTGAACATGGACAGCACCAGATTCTCCCGCAGCAGAAAGCTCGTGACGATGACCCCGAGCAAGTGTGCGATTGCCAACGCCAGCATGATATTCCCGACACTTTCGTGGAACTCCTTCATGGGCTTGCCGCCGATGCTGTTAAGGGTTGCCAGCCCGCTGGTTGCAGCAACGCCGCCTAGCACCAGCAATCCGATGATGGCGACTGCGCCAGCAGGGTTGTGCCCAACATGACGGGCAGGATTACCGCCGAACAACGAGCGCAGGTGGGTGATCACTGCTGTGGGGCCGCGCACAAACTCCGAGAAGCGGGCATAGCGGCTGCCGGCTATTCCCCACACCAGGCGGAAACCAACCAGGAGCAGCAATAAGTAGCCGCAAACGGCATGCGCCAGCAGCAATCTATGGCTATCGGCGGTGATCATGGCGCCTGCAAAGGCACAGACCAGGGACCAATGAAAGACGCGGGTTGGCAGATCCCAAACGAGGATAGATTGATTCATGATGGGCTCGGTAGGTATTTGGGTATCCGCTACGAGAAGCTCAGTAGCATCAACATAGATAGGAACACGCAATAGGGAACAACAATGCAAAGGCAGAAACCGGCAATGAGCTCCCTGGGGAGCATGTCCTGTTTGATCGTCCCGAAGTTCTTGGCGGTGGTTGTGGTGTTTGTACTAAGCATGTTTGTCTCCGTGTAATTGCTATCGTGGAGAACAGTATGACGAGGGCGATGTGAACCGAACCTGAATACATCGTTAATGTCCCGTTCATCTGGAGGATGTCAAACTTGCCACAGGATTGCAAACTACAATGAGTAAAAGGGAGTCCCGCTATGAAACCGTACAGAAGTTCTCTGCTTACCCTCTCCGTCGCGCTGCTGCTGGCAACTGTGGCCAACGTGCCCAGTTGGGCTGGCGACGGGTATGATCAGGATCGTGCTCGCCAGGCACTCGAAGCTGGCGAGATTTTGCCATTGAATACGATTCTTGAAAGGCTGGGGCGGGATAATCCGGGGCAAATCATGGAAGTCAAACTGGAGCGCAAGGAGCCACGGTGGATTTACGAAATAAAGGTGCTGCGCACAGGGGGCGCCATGGTTAAACTGAAGCTCGATGCCCACGATGGCACACTGCTCGAAACCAAAGAGCGCGATGGCAAGAGCGATCATAAGCGTTGAGGAAACCCTGATGCGTATTCTGGTCGTTGAGGATGAACCGACACTCGCCACCCAACTGGCCGCGGCTTTGAGGGATGCCGACTATGCCGTCGATGTGGCGCACAATGGCGTCGATGCGCATTATCTGGGCGATGATGAGGGCAAGCCCTACGACGCAGTCATCCTCGATCTCGGCCTGCCGCAAATGGACGGCCTGACTGTCTTAAGAAAATGGCGTGCCTCAGGTCGGACCATGCCAGTCCTGATCCTCACCGCCCGCGACAACTGGCACGAGAAGGTGGCCGGAATAGATGCCGGAGCGGACGACTACCTCGCCAAGCCTTTCCACATGGAAGAGTTGCTGGCCCGCCTTCGTGCACTGATCCGGCGTGCTGGCGGCCATGCCAGCGCCAAGTTGCGCTGTGGGAGGGTAGTGCTGGACACCCGCAACAGTCGCGTCTCAGTAGATGGGTTGCCATTGACGCTGACCAGCCATGAGTTCCGTGTACTCGACTATCTCATGCATCATCAGGGCAAGATTGTCACGCGCAGCGATCTGATCGAGCATATTTACGCGCAGGATTTTGACCGGGACTCAAATACCGTCGAAGTCTTCATTGCCCGCCTACGCAAGAAACTGCCGCCCGGGTTGATCGAAACAGAGAGAGGTCTTGGCTACCGTCTCGTTAGTCCGCAATGAGCTGATCTGTGGCGCATTTACATACAAGGTTGTTCGGTTCCCTGCGAATTCGCCTTTTGGCTGGAACGCTGCTCTGGATCGTGGCTTCTCTGGTAATTGCTGGCTGGGTACTGAGTGGCATGTTCCGACATCATGTTGAGCAACAGTTTCTCGCCGAACTGAAGACCCATCTTGACCAACTTGCCGCCAATCTGGAATTCGACGACAAGGATCGGCCAGCACTATCCTCAACGCTAAGCGATCCGCGTCTGAGCAAGCCTTATTCAGGTCTTTACTGGCAGATCGACGGCATCGCCAGCAAGCAAACTCCGGCGGAGGTTGGATTGCTGCGTTCGCGTTCCCTGTGGGATGGCGCCTTGACTGTGCCAGTCGAGCATTCGATGGAGGGTGAAATCCACCAGCACCGCATCGCAGGTCCGGGTGGGGCTACCTTAGGAATGATTGAGCGGACGATATTTCTTAACGAAACGCGGAATCAGGCAAGTCGCGCACTCCGTCTTGTCGTCGCGGCAGATGAGCAATTGATGATTGCACCGCTGGAACGTTTCAACAGCTCGCTCTGGCTGGCACTAGGCGTCCTGGGGCTGGGACTGGTCATCGCAGCCATTTTCCAGGTGGCGGTTGGTCTGGCGCCGCTGCAGCGCCTGCGTAAAGCCCTGAGCGCGGTGCGCAGTAGCGAAACGCAGCAATTGGAAGGCGATTTTCCGGCCGAAATCAGACCATTGGTTGAAGAATTCAATAGTGTGCTGGTGCAAAACACCGAAATTGTCGAACGCGCTCGGACTCAGGCGGGCAATCTCGCCCATGCGCTGAAGACGCCTTTGGCTGTCCTGGCCAATGCTGCGGCCGGTGAGAACGGGGAGCTTGCGCGTCTGGTCAGTGAGCAGGTCGATACGGCGCGCCGGCAGGTTGACTACCACCTGTCGCGTGCCCGGACAGCTGCGGCAGTGCGCGTTCCTGGCCGCCATACCTTGTTTTTGCCTACTGTCGAGGGGTTGGTACGAGTGATGCGGCGAGTGCATGCGGAACGGCAACTTGAACTGGTGGTTCAGCCGATGGCAGACAAGCTAGATTTCCGTGGAGAGGAACAGGACTTGCAAGAAATGCTCGGAAACCTACTCGACAATGCCTGTAAATGGGCGAAGCAACGTGTCGAAATTCAGGCAATCTTAGCCCAGGAACAACTGGTTATCACTCTTGATGATGACGGGCCAGGGATCGCCACTGCGCGCCGCGCCACCATGATCCACCGAGGCGTCAGGGCTGATGAACAAGTTCCTGGGTCGGGACTTGGGCTGGCGATTGTGGATGATCTGGCGCGTCTGTACGGCGGTCAAGTCGATCTGGCTGATTCTCCGCTTGGAGGATTGCGGGCAATTTTGAAATTACCTTCGACATATTCAGATTAAAAGCAAGGTTGTTTGTTATCGGCTTGGGCGCTTCATCAACTTTCAGCCTGAGTAGCACTGAAGAGAGTGACAGTTGTTACCCAGAGAGAAAAAGCTGAACTTTTATTCTGGGACTTGGGAATGAACCGAGTTGGGGTTGGACCTGTCGGTCACGGTATAACGCTGAGCGTGTGGAACATAGCGTTGAAATGGAGTCGGCGAATGTTTCAAATTCGTCGCCTAATACCGGACGCCCAATTTACCGGTTATCAGCGAAAGCTATCCAAATTGAAGGGTAACCTCCACCGGCTGCTGATGGCCGACAGTTCGCGCTGGCGACGGGCCTCATAGGAGCAGCGGAATCTCGACGGCAGGTTTCTGGCGGTGAATCCGAGAAGATCACTGGCGGCTCAGTGCCAACCGGGATTTGCCAGCAGGAAAAGCGGACGGTCATCCCACGCCGACCGGACACAATTTGTGACCTCAAGTCACTCTAAGGTCGCATTTTGTGATCTTAAAGTTTGGGGTACCAAATTACTTGAGGTTCCGAGATGAGCGGAGGTTTGGGGGTGCGCTCCCAAGGTGTCCGGTGATACATACTACATACTTAACAAAATTATTGAAAACCTTGTAATACTAGGTCACTCACTCACTCAATTAAAGATATATGGTAACGTGGGGGGCTTAACATCCCCTTGCCCAGCGAATGGCGGAACTGGATGCCGATGTTGGTCTTGTAGGGCGTCTTGTCGCGCGAGAAGCGCGTGTCGCGAAACACCCGCATCAACGACCCGCCCATTTTGCGAGGGTCGGCACGGAAGCTTGGAGCGAACTTCTCCAGTACCGGCCCCATCGCCGTAATGAATGCCAGCGCCGGTTCGCGCACCAGCGATTCGTAGCGCGGTTTGTTCGCCTCGAACCAGGTCCGGTCGTTGTTGGCGGCAAGTTCGTCGAGGAAATTGAAAGTGGCTTTGGTGAACATGGGAATTCCGTAGTGTGCTGATGAAGAATTAGGCGCTCGCGTCATGGAACCGGATCGAGTTGCGCCCCGCCTGTTTTGCCTGATACATGGCCTTGTCAGCCCGATTGATGATCTCGTCCTGGCTGGCTTCGTGGTTGATGAATAATGTCACACCGATACTTGTCGTGCAGCGATGCTCGATCATGGCCTGACCGCCCCCATCCGTCTTGATCGGCAGTCGATAGGGTTCGGACAGCCTGCTGCGAATTTTCTCTGCGATGAGTTGGGCCTGTGCTGATGATTCTTCCTTGTCCGGATACAACTCGCTGATCATCACGACGAATTCATCGCCACCGAAGCGGGCCACGGTGTCCATCTCGCGCACACAATTTCGCAATCGGTTCGCTGCCTCGATCAGCAGCATATCCCCGGTTTCATGTCCATGCCGGTCATTGAGCGGCTTGAAATTGTCGAGGTCGAGAAACAACAAAGCACCATGGCAACCGCTGCGTCGATTGGCCGCCATGGTCTGAGTGAGGCGGTCACTCAGCAGGCGACGATTGGGCAGATTGGTGAGTTCGTCGTAAAAAGCCTGGTGCAGGACTTGTTCTTCTTTTTGTTGGCGTTCTGTGACGTCATGAATGATGGAAAATAATGCCTGACGTCCGCCGACCTCGATTGGCGAGGAGTAGGTCTCGACGATGCGTGTCTCGCCATTTGCGAAGCGGTGCGGCGTGATGAAAAAGGTGCATTCGCGACGCTGAACGCGCAGCAGATTCTGTGCGACTTCCTGCGGCGGCAGCATGCTGATCTGGTTTATCCGCATTTCCCTGAGATGCTCTACAGGATAGCCATAGAATCGTGCGGCCGCGTTATTGGCATCGAGAATATTCCCGGAATCGGGGTTGAGCAGCAGCATCACGGCATCGTTGTGTTCAAACATCAGACGGAAGCGTGACTCGCTCTGACGCAACGCCAATTCCATCTCCTTGCGGTCCGTGATGTCCTGAATAATCCCGAAAAAGCTTATCGGTTTTGCGTGGGTATTGAGTTGCACCTGTCCCTTGCAGTAGAGCCAGCGTTTCTGGTTATTCGCAGGCCGCACAATACGGAACTCGCGATCCAGATCAGTGCGCTGCCTGACCGCATTGATCAAATAGACGCGCACGTCTTCGCGGCAGTCGTCGGCGACCAGTTTCAGCCAGTGTTCGGCATCGCGCCGGTAATCGCCGGAGATGCCGAAGATATCGTCGAGCGCTGCGGAACTGGTCCAGATGTCGGTACGCAGGTCGTATACAAAATGCCCCAAATGGGCGACGCGCTGCGCCTCCTGCAGCAATTCTTGGCTCGCTTCAAGTGCGGTCATGGCTTCTTCCTGACGGCGCCAGGCGTGGTTGATCAGCAGAGTAAACGCTGCCGCAGCGAGGATAAAAATGCCTGCGAACAAGGCGATTCCCCATGTTTTCTGGCGCCAGTCCGAAAGTGCCTCGCGGATGTCGATCCCCACCAGGACGATGAAGCCATATTTTTGGCAGCGCCGATAGGAATAAATCCGGCTTATGCCATCCGCATTGCTGCCGTCGCTGACGTAGGTTCCTGCTTCGGGGTTGATTTTCAGGGCGGCCTGGAGCGGATTGGACAGCCGGCTGTCGCCGATTGGCACGGTATTACTGGCATTGAAAGTGTTGCGCGCGATCAATCTCATTTCAGCATCGCGCAGCGCGATCACGCTGCCGGGCGGCATCTTGAATTGCGCCAGCAGTTTGTCGAGTTCCTCGATGAAAATCGAGGCATAGACCACGCCACCGAAGCTGCCGTCGGGCTTGTTGTAGCGGCGCGCCATGAGCCAGATCCATTTCTGCGAGATTTTTCCGATGATCGGCTTGGCGATCACCAGGCCGACCTTGGGATCGGCACGCAGCAGAAAGAAATAATCGCGGTCTCCGATGCTGAGTGGCGGTGTGGGCACGCCCACCCCATAGATGGCTTCGCCTTGTGCGTTGGTCGCGCGCAACAGATCGAGATGGCGCGTTCGATCCTGCTGCCGCTTGAGGAACTGGGTAATCGCCTTCTGGTCCGGATGGCCTCCGGCTATTTGCCGGCTGATTTCATCGACGGCAGACTGGAGTGCCATATCGATGCCATCTATGGCTCCGTCGAGAGTTTGCTCCAGCGAACCCGCAAGATTTTGCGTGTCAATCTCGGCGCGCAACAAGGCTTCGCGCCGCAAATGCATCAGCGAAAGCAATGCCGCAATGACGACGATCAGAAAAGTGCCTGCAACACCGGCATAGAGCAACCGCCGATTCAGCCGGGAGGCCAAAGGGGCTGAAATGCCGGTCTTCGCTTGCGTTGTCACTGCATCCGCCTCAAGTCGTCAACGGTTCAGGAAATCAAGGCGGTGAGAGATTGGCGACCAATCTTCTCCAGCCTTCCCTAAACTCGACTAACCGGCGGGGCAGTTTTTTGGGCCCCGACTGCGAACTGCTCAACACCTGCAGTTCGTTGTTTCTTCAACCAGTATGGAGCCTACCACATGTTGAAATGCAATGAACCGGCTGGCGTCAATAAGCGTGCTCAGACGCAGGAAAATTTCCCGCCTTGACATCGGCCACATAAGTTTTGACTGCGGCCTCGATACTGTCCGCACCCGACAGGAAATTGCGCACGAAGCGCGGTGTCTTGCCAGGAAAGATGCCCAGCATGTCGTAGATCACCAGGACCTGGCCGGAGCAACTCACGCCCGCGCCGATACCGATGGTCGGTATCCGCAGCATGGCAGTGAGTTCCTCGCCCAGTTGCGCCGGGATCAATTCGATCAGCAGCAGGGCCGCACCGGCCTGCTGCAGGGACAAGGCATCGTCCTTGAGGCGCTGTGCGGCCTGGGCGTCTTTGCCCTGAATGCGATAGCCGCCCAAGGCATGCACGGATTGGGGTGTGAGGCCGATATGCGCCCAGACCGGCACGCCGCGCTCGCTGAGGAAGCGCACAGTGTCCACCATTACGGCGCCGCCTTCGAGCTTGACCATCTGGGCGCCGGCCGCCATCAGGCGGCTGGCATTGCGCAGCGCCTGTGCCGGGCTTTCCTGGTAGGAACCCCAGGGCATGTCGGCGGCAACGAAGCTGCGCTTGGCGCCGCGACTGACGCACTCGGTGTGATACACCATCTGTTCCATGGTGACCGGCAGGGTCGTGGCGTGGCCTTGCACGACATTGCCAAGCGAGTCGCCGATCAGGAGGATATCGACGCCGCAGCGGTCGAGCAGGCTGGCGAAGCTCGCATCGTAGGCCGTCAGCGTGGCGATTTTTTCTCCGGCGGCATACATGCGCATCAGTTCATGCAGGGTCACCGGTTTGTCGTTGGAAATGTAGGACATGGTCTTATTTGATTTGAAAGTTCGACATGGTCTATTTTTTTCGCAGCGGTGGCAAGTCGGTGCACACCCCTTCCTGAACTTCGGCGGCCATGCCGATCGATTCACCCAGGGTCGGATGCGGATGGATGGTCTTGCCGATGTCGGTGGCGTCGCAGCCCATTTCGATGGCCAGCGCCACTTCGCCGATCATGTCGCCGGCATTGGGACCGACCATGCTGCCGCCGACAATGCGATGGGTTTCCGCATCGAACACCAGTTTGGTGAAGCCGTACTCGGCGCCATTGGCGATGGCGCGGCCGGAGGCGGCCCAGGGAAATTTCGCGGCACTGACCTGAATGCCTTTTCGTTTTGCTTCGTCCTCGCCGATCCCGACCCAGGCCACTTCAGGATGGGTGTAGGCGACACCCGGAATCACCGAAGCATCAAAATGACTCTTCTGTCCCGCAGCAGCCTCGGCCGCCACATGTCCCTCATGCACTGCCTTGTGCGCCAGCATCGGCTGGCCGACGATGTCGCCGATGGCGAAGATGTGCGGCACGTTGGTGCGCATCTGGGAGTCGACCGGGATGAAGCCGCGCGCATCGACCGTAATGCCGGCCTGCTCGGCCTTGATTTTCTTGCCGTTCGGTGTGCGTCCCGCCGACTGCAGGATCATGTCGTAGCATTGCGCTTCGGCAGGTGCCTGTTCGCCCTCGAACTTGACCCAAAGTCCGTCCGGCTTGGCTTCAACCGCGACCGTTTTGGTCTTGAGCATGATCTTGTCGAAGCGCCTGGTATTCTGCTTTTCCCAAGCCTTGACCAAGTCGCGGTCGGGTCCCTGCATCAGGCCGTCGAGCATCTCGACCACCTCGACACGGGTGCCCAGGGTGGAATACACCGTGGCCATCTCCAGACCGATGATGCCGCCGCCGATCACCAGCATGCGCTTGGGTATGCTGCGCAATTCCAGAGCGCCGGTGGAATCGACGATGCGCGGATCGCGCGGAATGAAAGGCAGATGCAGGGCCGCGCTGCCGGTGGCGATGATGCACTTGTCGAAGCGAATCACCTGTTTGGTGCCGGTCTTCTCCTGTGCGCTGCCCGTGGTGTTTTCGACCTCAAGATGATGCGCATCGAGGAAATAGCCATAGCCGCGCACTGTCTCGACCTTGCGTGCCTTGGCCATGCCGGCGAGCCCGCCGGTGAGTTTGCCGACCACCTTGGCTTTGTGCGCGCGCAGCTTGTCGATATCGACCTGCGGAGCCGCGAAGGAGACGCCGAGGTCGTTCATGTGCTGCGCTTCCTCCATGACGGCAGCAACATGCAGCAGGGCCTTCGAGGGAATGCAGCCGACATTGAGGCAGACGCCGCCAAGCGTGGCATAGCGTTCCACCAGCGCGGTCTTCATGCCCAGATCGGCAGCGCGGAAGGCGGCAGAGTAGCCGCCAGGGCCGGCGCCAAGCACCAGCATTTCGCATGCGAGGTCGACCTTGCCGGCGTAGTTGCCGGCGGCAGGCACTGCGCCCGGGGCGGGTTGGGAGGGGATGGGTGCGTGGACTGGCGTTGCAGAGGCCGCAGTCGTTGCGGTTGCAGCAGCCGGGGCACTGACGTTTGTCGCCGCATCCATGAGGACGATGACGTTACCCTCGGAAACCTTGTCGCCGATCTTGACCCTGATTTCCTTGACCGTGCCGGCAATCGGCGTGGGTACGTCCATGGTTGCCTTGTCCGACTCGAGCGTGACCAGCGTGTCTTCGGCCTTGAGGACATCACCCGGTTTGACGTGGACTTCGATGACCGGCACATCCTTGAAGTCGCCGATGTCGGGAACCTTGACTTCAGTAAGGCTCATAGCAGGGTCCTCCGCATGTCGCCCAGGAGCTGGCTAAGGAAGCTGGTGAAGCGTGCCGCCGATGCGCCGTCGATGACGCGGTGGTCATAGGACAGCGACAGCGGCAGCATCGAGCGTGGCAGAAACTCCTTGCCGTTCCACACGGGCTTGGTCTGCGTCTTTGAGACGCCGAGGATGGCCACCTCGGGAGCGTTGATGATGGGGGTGAAGGCCGTACCACCGATGCCCCCCAGGCTGGAAATGGAGAAGCAGCCGCCCTGCATTTCGGCCGGGCCGAGCTTGCCATCGCGCGCCTTCTTCGCCAGTTCGCCCATTTCCTTGGCGATGTCGAACACGCCCTTCTTGTCGGCATCGCGCAGCACCGGTACGACCAGGCCGTTGGGGGTATCGGCGGCGAAGCCGATGTGGAAGTACTGCTTCATGATCAAACTCATTTCACTTCCCTGGCCGTCGAGGGAGGCATTGAAATCGGGAAACTTCTTCAGCGCCGCGACGCTGGCCTTGATGAGGAAAGCCAGCATGGTGAGTTTCGCGCCGCTTTTTTCGTTTTCCTTGTTCATGGCGACGCGGAAGGCTTCGAGGTCGGTGATGTCAGCCTCGTCGAACTGGGTGACATGGGGAATCATCACCCAGTTGCGCAGCAGGTTGGCACCGGAGATTTTCTGGATGCGCGACAGGGGTCTGGATTCGACCGGGCCGAACTTGGCAAAATCGACTTTCGGCCAGGGCAGCAGGTCGAGGCCGGTGCCGCCACTGCCACCGGTTGTTGCGGCAGGCGCGGCTGCGCCGGTTAGTGCACCCTTGACAAAGGTCTGCACATCCTGCTGGGTGATGCGGCCTTTCGGGCCGCTGCCCTTGACTTGCGCCACGTCGACGCCGAGTTCGCGCGCGAAATGGCGCACCGACGGGCTCGCGTGGGGTTTGGAGGCGCCTTGAATTTCTGAGGGCGTGGGCATATACACTTTGCCGGGCGCACCGAGCGGTTCTTCGGCTGTCGGGCGCAACACGCAGACGTCGGCGGATTCCTCGTCGGCCGGCAGCACAGCACGCGCAGCGGCCGGCTGTGCGCTTACCGGAGCTGCGGGCGGCGCAGAGGACGCCGCTGCAGCGGCCGCCGCCTTCGGGTCTTCGGCCGCCGTTTCCAGCAGCAGCACCAGCACCCCTTCGGCTACCTTGTCACCGACCTTGAGCTTGACCTCCTTCACCGTGCCGGCAGAGGGTGAAGGGATATCCATGGTGGCCTTGTCGGACTCCAGCGTCACCAGGGCATCCTCGGCTTTCACGGTATCGCCGGGTTTGACGTTGACCTCAATTACCGGCACGTCCTTGAAGTCACCGATGTCGGGGACTTTGACTTCGATAATCGTGCCCATGGCTATACCTTTAACGGGTTGGGTTTGTTCGGGTCGAGGCCGTATTTGGCGATGGCCTCGGCGACTTTGCTTGCATCGAATTGCCCGTCGTCGGCCAGCGCACGCAAGGCGGAGAGCGTGATCCAGTAGCGGTCCACCTCGAAGAAATGGCGCAGCTTTTCGCGCGTGTCGGAGCGACCGAAGCCGTCGGTGCCGAGCACCACATAACGTCGCGGCACAAAGGCGCGGATCTGTTCGGCGAACAGCTTGATGTAGTCGGTGGCGGCGATCACCGGGCCGCGCGTGTCCTTGAGGCAGGCGCTGACATGCGGCAGCCGCTGTGGCTCCTGCGGATGCAGCAGGTTCCAGCGGGTGCAGTCCTGGCCGTCGCGCGCCAGTTCGTTGAACGAGGGGCAGGACCATAGGTCGGACTCGACACTCCAGTCGTTGCGCAACAGTTCGGCGGCGGCGACCGCCTCGCGGAAAATGGAGCCCGAGCCCAGCAGTTGTACGCGCGGGCCGTTCGAATTGGCGCCCTTCCTGAACTGGTGCATGCCCTTGAGGATATCCGGTGCAGCACCCTCGGGCATGGCCGGGTGCTCGTAGTTCTCGTTGAGCACCGTCAGGTAGTAATACACGTCCTGTTGTTCCGCCACCATGCGGCGCAGGCCGTCCTGCACGATCACCGCCACTTCATAGGCCCAGGTCGGATCATAGGCGATGCAGTTCGGGATCGTCCCGGCGAGGATCTGCGAATGGCCGTCCTCGTGCTGCAGTCCCTCGCCGTTGAGCGTCGTGCGTCCGGCCGTGCCGCCCACCAGGAAGCCGCGTGCGCGCGAATCCCCGGCCGCCCAGCAGAGGTCGCCGGTGCGCTGCATGCCGAACATGGAATAGAACACATAGAACGGAATCATCTGCACGCCGTGGGTCGAGTAAGACGTGGCTGCCGCCATCCAGTCAGCCATGGCGCCGGCCTCGTTGATGCCCTCCTGGAGGATCTGGCCGTTCTTCGACTCCTTGTAGAACATCAGTTGATCGGCGTCCTGCGGTACGTATTTCTGGCCTTCCTGATTCCAGATGCCGATCTGGCGGAACAATCCCTCCATGCCGAAGGTGCGCGATTCGTCCACCACGATCGGCACCACGCGCTGGCCGATGATCTTGTCCTTGAGCAGTACGTTCAAAATGCGTACGAAGGCCATGGTGGTCGAGAACTCGCGGCCCTCGCCGCCCGCCTTGAGTTGCGTCTCGAAGGCGGA
Source organism: Sterolibacterium sp. (assembly GCA_041674465.1). GTDB lineage: Bacteria > Pseudomonadota > Gammaproteobacteria > Burkholderiales > Rhodocyclaceae > JACRAR01. The sequence goes on along the minus strand of JBAYVV010000056.1, from coordinate 894 downwards.
AAGTGGCGGCACCGGCAGGGGCTCGACGTTGCGCCGACGCGCCGGCAGGTAGCCGCCGAGAGCCGCGCGCCGCGCGCGCAGGTATTTCATTTGTGGCGAGTCTTCGGCGAACTTGAGATAAGGCAGCTGCTCCAGTTCCTCGTCCTTGATCGGCAGATTGAAACGGTCGCGGAAGGCCTTGACCGAGGTGGTGCCCATTTTCTTCTGCTGGTGGGTGATGTTTTGCGCCTCGCCCGACTCGCCCATGCCGTAGCCCTTGATGGTCTTGGCCAGTATCACCGTGGGTTGGCCCTGGTGGTGCACGGCGGCGTGGTAGGCGTTGTACATCTTGTGCGGGTCGTGGCCGCCGCGATTAAGACGCCAGATGTCCTCGTCCGACCAGCTGGCGACCATCGCCTTGAGTTCGGGCGTGTTGAAAAAATGCTCGCGCACATAGGCACCGTCCTTGGCCTTAAAGGTCTGGTAATCGCCGTCGATGCATTCATTCATGCGCCGGCGCAGTAGCCCATCTTTGTCCTTTGCCAGCAGCGGGTCCCAGTAGCCGCCCCAGATCACCTTGATGACATTCCAGCCGGCGCCGCGAAAAACCGCTTCGAGTTCCTGGATGATCTTGCCGTTGCCGCGCACCGGGCCGTCGAGCCGTTGCAGGTTGCAATTGATGACGAAAATCAGGTTGTCGAGCTTTTCGCGCCCGGCCATGCCGATCGCGCCGGTCGACTCCGGTTCGTCCATCTCGCCGTCGCCCATGAAGGCCCACACCTTCCTGTTCCCGGTTTGAGCCAGACCGCGGTCGTGGATGTATTTCATGAAACGCGCCTGGTAGATCGCCTGCAAGGGGCCGAGCCCCATCGACACCGTGGGGAATTGCCAGAAATCCGGCATCAGCCAGGGGTG
>JBAYVV010000055.1:0-23504 GCA_041674465.1 Sterolibacterium sp. | reverse complement strand
TTACGACAGGTTGTTCGCTGTCGCCAATCCTGGCGCCGGTGAGCGCGACTTTCTGCTCGATATCAATCCCGGCTCGAAGCGCATCATCAGCGTCTATCTCGAACCGTCGCTGCAACAGGCGCTGCCAGAAGAACGCTGCCAGTTCGAGCGACACGGCTATTTTGTCGCGGATCGCCACGATTCGCGTCCCGGCGCTCCGGTCTTCAACCGCACGGTGACACTGCGGGATTCCTGGACAAAGGCGCAATGACTTGGCGGCCGGCATGCTGATGGGCGAGGACAACGCAACAGCCTGCTGCCATCGACGAGCGGCGCCGTGATCATCGATCCGCGCACTGCCGCCGTATTTTTCTCCGTCACCGCCATGACGCTCCTGGTCCTGGCATTCTTCTCGTTCCGCCGGCGATTGACGCCGGCCATACGCCTCTGGCTCGTGAGCCTCTTGGTCCATGCCGCAGCCTGGAGTCTGGTGGCCTCGCGCGGGGAGGTTCCCGGCTGGGCTTCCTCGGTTCTGGCGTTCAGCCTGCTGAGCCTCCATCACGCCCTGGTGCTTGCTTCCCTGCTCCGCTTCTACGACCTGCCCTTGCGCCGCCATTGGCCCTACTGGCCCGTGCCGCTGATGGCGGCGGGTCTGCTCTGGTTCGCAGGCAATCCGGCCGCGTCCCAAATGGTCGGGGGTCTGATCTTCGCTCTGCAGATGGCGCTGGTCGGCGCGTTGCTGTTCACCCGCAGCGATTCCTGGCCGGGACTGCGCATCGTCATTGGCGGCACCGCCCTTGCCGGCAGCGCCTTGCTGTTGCTGCGGGTCGCCTTGCAGTTGACCGATTCTGCGCTGCCGCGGGAGCTATTGACACCTTCTCCGGAGCAAAGTGGCATTTTCCTGTTCGGCTTCATTTTCCGCCTGGTATTCGCCTTCAGTTTCCTGCTCCTGCTTGAGGCGCAGCGCTACGAGGAACTACGCGTCCTGGCGACGCGCGACCCGCTGACCGGGGCACGCAATCGTCGCAGCTTCTTCGAGTTGGTGGAACAGGAAGTGGCTCGCCAACGTCGCAGCGGCGAAGCGTTGACACTGATGATCCTCGACCTCGACCACTTCAAGCAAGTCAACGACGACTACGGCCACCTTGCGGGCGATCAAGTGCTGCGCGAGGTCAAGGCGGCCATCGAGCATCTGCTGCGACTGCCGGACAGCCTGGCGCGCTATGGCGGGGAAGAATTCTGCATCCTTGCGCCGAACACCGATGCCGGCGGCGGCGCCACCTTGGCGGAACGCGTGCGCAACGGTATTGCCGGGCTGACGCTGACCATCGGCGGCAAGAACTTGCAGCCGGTGACCGCCAGCATCGGCGTCGCAACCCTTGCCGTCGGCGAGTCTGTGGCGAATGTCGACGAACTCCTGGCGCGTGCCGACGCGGCACTCTACCAGGCCAAAAACGCCGGGCGCAACCGGGTGGTTATCGCCGCTCCGGCGATTTGCGCCGGTGTGCCGGAAGGCCTCAACGCAGCGCTCTCCGCAATGAAATAGTTAGGATTCGGGCTTGTTCTCGTCGTCCTTGGGCAACGGAGCGGGTTCCTTGCCGGGGGGGGGCGCTTCCTTCACCACAGGCTCTTTGGGAAAGAGGATTTCGATTTCGTGCAACTCGTTGTTGCCGCCCCAGATCTGCAGCCAAGCCTTGTTGCTTTTCGGGTCCTTGATTTTGGATAAATCGGCGACCCAGTATTCGCCCAGGTCTTCCAGGTTTACCCCGGGTGTCAGCAGCCGATAGCTTTTGCCGACCGGCTTCCTGATCAGGCAAGATCGTTGCTTCGGCAGCGGGCACTCGGCGCCGTGCTTGATGCTTGGTGTCGTCAGGTCGCCGTTGAACGGGACTGGCAGTGTTTTCTTGGCGGCCTGAACGGGGAGGGCGAAGACGAGAAGGGATGCGGCCAGCCCGAGACAACGACGCCATGACAGATTCATTTCAGTAGCGGGCATTGCCGGGTGTTCTCGGGAAAGGAATTACGTCGCGCACATTGTTGAGTCCGGTGATGTAGGAGACCGTGCGTTCAAAGCCCAGGCCGAAGCCGGCGTGCGGTACCGTGCCGTAACGGCGCAAGTCGCGGTACCAGCCGTAATGTTGTGGATCGAGCCCGTTGGCTTTGATGCGCGCGTCGAGCACGTCGAGGCGTTCCTCGCGCTGGCTGCCACCGATGATTTCGCCGATGCCGGGTGCCAGCACATCCATCGCTGCCACGGTCTTGTCGTCGTTGTTGAGGCGCATATAGAAAGCCTTGATCTCTTTCGGGTAGTTCATCAGGATTACCGGCTTGCCGACGTGCTTTTCGGCGATGTAGCGCTCGTGCTCCGATTGCAGGTCGATGCCCCATTTGACGGGGTAGTCGAATTTTTCCTTGCAGTTTTCGAGTATGGCAATCGCTTCGGCGTAATCCATGCGGACGAATTCGCTGGCGACAATGCCTTGCAGCTTGGCGATGAGGCCTTTTTCGATGCGCTCGTCGAAGAATTCCATGTCATCCATCCGCTCGTTCAGCACAGCTTGCAGAACGTATTTGAGCAAGGCTTCGGCGAGCGTGGCATCTTCCGCCAGATCGGCAAAGGCGATCTCCGGTTCGACCATCCAGAACTCGGCGAGATGGCGGCTGGTGTTGGAGTTTTCGGCGCGGAAGGTTGGGCCGAAGGTATATACCTTGGACAGGGCCAGGCAATAGGTTTCCACGTTGAGTTGTCCGGAGACGGTGAGGAAAGCCTCGCGGCCGAAGAAGTCTTGGGTGAAGTCGATCTTGCCGGCGGGTGTGCGTGGCAGGTTCGCCAGGTCCAGCGTCGAGACGCGGAACATCTCTCCCGCGCCTTCGGCATCGGATGAGGTGATGATGGGGGTATTCACCCACAGGAAGTCCCGCGCATGGAAGAAGCGATGAATTGCCTGGGCGATGGTGTTGCGCACGCGAGTGGTGGCGCCGATGACGTTGGTGCGAGGTCGCAGATGCGCGACCTCGCGCAGGAACTCCATGCTGTGTGCCTTGGGCTGGATCGGATAGGTATCGGGATCATCCACCCAGCCGACCACCTTGATTTCGGCAGCCTGCATCTCGAAGGGCTGGTTCTTTGATTGCGCCGGGACGATCGTGCCAGTGGCCTCAATGGCGCAGCCGGCGGTCAGGTGCAGCACCTGCTCTGCATAATTCGCCAGGGTGCTGGGCGCGACGATTTGCAGCGGATGAAAACAGGAACCATCGGAGAGATTGACAAAGGAAATGCCTGCCTTTGAATCGCGCCGTGTGCGCACCCAACCCTTGACGGTCACGGGCGCTACCTGGGGAGCGGCGCCTCCGAGAACCTGCTTGCATGTCAGGACAGTCATGATTGCACGCCGCTAAGCGGCCGCTCCACCCAATCGATGAGGGGCTGCCATTGTTCCCAGTCCTTCTCGGCACGCGAAGGCGACAGGTCGAAAATGGTCAGGCCATGCGCGGCCGCCTGGATATAGTTCTGCGTGTCGCGCAGCGTGGTCAGCACCGGCAGGCCGAGAGTCTCCAGAAAACGCTCCAGTTCGTGCGCCGCGCGCGTGCGCGCATCGACGCGCATGCCAACCACGGCAATGAAGGCGTCATGGCGACGGATGGCTTTTTCTTCGAGCAGGGAATCCAGAAATGAGCGCGTGGCGAGGATGTCGAACAGCGAGGGTTGCAGGGGCACGATCACGCGCTGCACCAGCTTCAGCACATGCGCCAGCTTCTTGCCATGCAGTCCGGCCGGCGTATCGAGCACGACATGGGTGGTGTCCTTGGGCGGTCGCGCCGGTTCATCAGGCTGCAAATCCCAACTGGCGATATGCGGCAGGGAATGCGGCCGCAATTTGAGCCATTCACGTGCGGACTGCTGGCGATCGATATCACCGAGCATGACGGACCGTCCCTGTTTCGCCAGCCAGCCGGCGAGGTTGGTGGCGAGCGTGCTTTTGCCCGCACCGCCCTTGGGATTGGCAATCAGGAAAGACTGCATGATCAGGGAACCAGGATGGTCGAACCCGTGGTCTTGCGCACCGCCAGATCGCTTTGCGCCTGGGCGGCATCCTGGAGCGCGTAGGTCTGGTTGACTTCGATTTTGACTTTGCCTGCGGTCACCATGTCGAATAATTCAGTGGCCGTCTGCACCAGATCGTTGCGCGGTCCCACATAGCCGAACAGGGTCGGCCGGGTGATGAACAGCGAGCCACGCTTGGAGAGTTCGCCCAGATCGAAAGGCGGTACCGCTCCCGATGCATTGCCAAAGCTCACCATCAGTCCGAGCGGACGCAGGCAGTCGAGCGAGCCGGTGAAGGTGTCCTTGCCGATCGAGTCATACACTACAGGCACACCGGCACCGCCGGTGATTTCCTTGACGCGCTGAGTGAAGTTCTCGCGCGTGTAGATGATGGTGTGATCGCAGCCATGGGATTTGGCCAGGGCTGCTTTTTCATCCGAGCTGACCGTGCCGATCACGGTTGCGCCCAGGGCTTTGGCCCATTGGCAGACGATCAGGCCGACGCCGCCCGCCGCGGCATGAATCAGGATCGGATCACCGGGCTGGACGCGGTAGGTTCGGCGCAGCAGGTATTGCGCGGTCATGCCCTGCAGCATCATCGCCGCACCCTGTTCGAAACTCAGTGCATCGGGCAGTTTCACCAGCCGGTCTGCCGGGATGTTGCGCTGTTCCGCATAGGCGCCGATCGGCCCACCGGCATAGGCAACCCGATCGCCAGGCTTGAGATCGGTCACGGCACTGCCCACGGCTTCGACCACGCCTGCACCTTCCAGTCCGATGCCCGAAGGCAACGGTACCGGATAAAGGCCGGTACGGTGATAGATGTCGATGAAGTTGAGTCCCACCGCATGATGCTTGACGGTGGCTTCATTCGGCTGCAATTGCGGCAGCGCGACCTCTTCCCAGCGCAGCACTTCCGGGCCGCCGGTCTGGTGAAAACGGATGGCATGGGTCATGGCAATACCTCGATCGGAATATTCAAGACGGGAACCCGGCTCTGGTGAGAAATTCTAGCACGTGGGCATGCCGGGACCGCCATGGTGAGAAGTAGAATGAAACCACAGCCAGCATTCAGGAAACAAACCGAGCCACGCCCCAGCCTTTGGCAAGGCTCTTGGTTAAATAGACCTCTTCACGTACCGCTAGAAAGTCTTATCAATGGCGCATCACCAACAGCTTCAATTTATCAAAACAGTCAGTCAGCATCTGACGAACGACTATGCAAATAGAATGGTTTTGGAAATTGGGTCTTATGACGTCAATGGATCGATAAGACCCTATTTCGAGAAAAGCACCTATGTCGGTGTCGATTTGAAAGCAGGCCCTGGCGTGGATGTGGTCAGCGAGGGAAACAAACTCGACCATCCCGACGAAACTTATGATTTAACCGTATCGTGCGAATGCTTCGAGCATAACCCGCAGTGGTCAGAAACTTTTCTGAATATGCATCGCATGACGAAAGCCGGTGGCGTTGTGATTTTCACTTGTGCCACAACAGGCCGGGTAGAACACGGAACAACTCGTACTCGCCCCAAAGAGTCCCCCGGGACACAAAGCGTAGGCTGGGACTATTATCTGAACCTGACGGAAAATGATTTCAAGAAGGCTGTCGATTTATCGAACCTGTTCTCGTCATACTTCTTCCTGACCAATAGACATGAATGCGACCTGTATTTTGTCGGCGAGAAAATAGGAGGGGAGAAAATATTTCGCTTTGATGCCCTGGCTTTAAGATCTGAGTGCATTGCTGTTGCGATACAACAGCAGGGTGTCGCATCTATCGAATCCGGTTATCCGAGACCTCTCCGCTTGCTGTATCGTTTGAGTCTGCTTCCGGTGCGTTTGGCCTCGGTACTTCCGGACCGCCAATTTCAAAATTTTGCCGTCTACTACTGCAAGATGCTGGATTTGATCAAAATACCTATCAAATATGCGATAGGTAAGGTTGTTGAATAAGTTCCGCACGGGTGCCGGTTGTTGAAGCTGGGGCATGTGTTTCAAGGATCTCAATCCGAAAATCATATTGCGCTAGCCCTGTATTCCCTTACCCCCGCAGGTGATTCGCATCCACCACCGCCAGCGCCGTCATATTCACCAGCCGGCGCACGGTTGCGGTCGAGGTCAGGATATGTGCCGGTTTCGCTGCGCCGAGCAGGATCGGGCCGACGGTGATGCCGTCGCCGCTGGTGACTTTGAGCAGGTTGAAGGCGATGTTGGCGGCGTCGACATTCGGCATGATCAGCAGGTTGGCTTCTCCCTTGAGGCGGCTGTCGGGGTAGAGCCGGCTGCGGATTGCTTCGGACAGCGCGGTGTCCGCGTGCATTTCGCCATCGACCTCGAGCGTCGGCGCCCGCTTTTCGATGATCGCCCGCGCCGCCCGCATCTTGAGTGCCGAGGCGGACTGGACGCTGCCGAAATTCGAGTGCGACAGCAGGGCCACCTTGGGCGTGAGGCCGAAGCGACGTACTTCCTCTGCGGCCATCAGGGCAATGTCGGCGATTACCTCCGGGCTGGGTTCCTCGTTGACATAGGTGTCGCAGATGAACATGGTGTTTCGCGACAGCATCAGCAGGTTCATGGCGGCGAAGCTGGTCGCGTTGTCTTCCAGACCGATGACGTCGGCAATGTGCTTGAGGTGCTGTGCATGGCGCCCGACCGTGCCGCAGAGCATGGCGTCGACGTCACCGCGCCTTAGCAGCATGGAGCCGAGCAGGGTGGCGTCGCTGCGTAATGCCTGCTCTGCCAGTTCCGGCGTGACGCCGGAACGTCCCATGAGCTTGTGATACCTGGCGGCCAGTTCACGATGGCGCGAATCGACGCCGGGCACGATGACCTCGAAATCGCGGCCGGGGACCAGCCGCAAGCCGGCTTGCTTGATTTTTTCTTCGATGACTTCGGGCCGGCCGATCACTGACGGCTGGGCCAGTCCCTCGTCGAGCACGGCCTGGATCGCGTGCAGCACGCGCTCGTCCTCGCCTTCGGCATACAGTACCTTGCGCGGCGCCTGCTTGGCGGAGGCGAACACCGGCTTCATCACGAAGCCGGAGTGATAGACGAAGTTGTTGAGCTTTTCACGATACGCTTCCAGATCCGCGATGGGACGCGTCGCCACGCCGGAGGTCATGGCGGCCTCGGCCACCTGCGGTGCGATCTTGACGATCAGACGCGGATCGAAGGGTTTGGGGATCAGGTATTCCCGGCCAAATTTGAGGCTCTCGCCGCCATAGGCCTTGGCCACCACGTCGGAAGTTTCCGCCTGTGCCAGTTCGGCAATGGCGCGCACCGCAGCCAGTTTCATGGCCTCATTGATGGTGGTCGCGCCGGCGTCGAGCGCACCGCGGAAGATGAAAGGGAAGCACAGCACATTATTGACCTGGTTGGGATAGTCGGAGCGTCCCGTTGCCATGACGGCGTCATTACGTACGGACAATACCTGCTCCGGCAGGATTTCCGGTGTCGGATTGGCCAGCGCCAGGATCAGCGGGTTGGGTGCCATCTTCGCCACCATTTCCGGCTTGAGCACGCCGCCGGCCGACAGACCGAGGAAAACGTCGGCACCAGCGATGACTTCGGTCAGGGTACGCTCCTCGGTCTCTTTCGCGTAGCGCGCCTTGATCGGTTCCATTTCCTCCTTGCGGCCGACATAGACCAGGCCGTGGATATCGGTGACCCAGACATTTTCCACTTTGACGCCGAGCGCCACCAGCATTTCCAGGCACGCCAGGGCCGCTGCACCGGCACCGCTGGTGACCAGTTTCACAGCGCCGATGTCCTTGCCGATCAGCTTGAGACCGTTCAATACCGCCGCACCCACGACGATGGCCGTGCCGTGCTGATCGTCGTGGAATACCGGGATTTTCATGCGCTCGCGCAGCTTCCGTTCGATGTAGAAACACTCGGGCGCCTTGATGTCCTCGAGATTGATGCCGCCGAAAGTCGGTTCCAGCGCAGCAATCATATCGATCAGCTTGTCCGCATCGGGTTCGTCGAGTTCGATGTCGAAGACATCGATGCCGGCGAATTTTTTGAACAGCACCCCCTTGCCTTCCATTACCGGTTTGGCAGCGAGCGGACCAATGTTGCCCAGGCCCAGCACGGCCGTGCCGTTGGTGACCACGCCGACCAGATTGGCGCGGCTGGTGAGCCGGCTGACTTGCGCCGGATCCGCCACGATGGCCTCACAGGCGACGGCAACGCCGGGCGAATAGGCCAGGGCGAGGTCGCGTTGGTTGGTGAGTCCCTTGGTGGGAACGACCGAAATTTTCCCCGGGGTCGGGAAGGAGTGATATTCGAGGGCGGCGGCGCTAAGATCTTTTTCCATGAGCTTGTCGTGATGTGGCTTGAAGAGTGCTGATGATACTCCGCGCACCGCGGTGCCGTCAGCACATTGCTTGCGCAAGGTGCGGTTGAAAGTAATCGTCGGCCAGCCCAGCTTGGGCAATTCAAAGAAGAACCGCTCGGAGTGCTTGTGCCGGAGCTGTCACGTGGTCTCGCTCCGGCTCCCGGTGCTGGGCAACGCACATATCGCCGAATCGAGACCATGTGACAGCTCCAGAATCGACTGGGGTCGGTCTTTGAGGTCTCCGTAATCCGTGATTGATATGCCAATCGCGTCTTGCGACGCGCAACACCTGATCACTGGCCGGTTCTCTGCTGCTTTCCGTCGTTAAGCACGCGCATCTGCCGGAGCAAGGAACCGATCTGTTTGCGAAGGGATCACGCGTCTCGGTCTGACGACCTAAATTTTGGTGAATAGCTTTAATGACGCCAGATTGACCATATTATTAATAGGGTCTACAGTTTGCAAATCAGGACAGTGGCCTGCACTGTTCGGGAGAATTCCTTGAAGTTACACAATCGGCAAGATACCGGAAAAAATCAGGAGCAAATTTCCTATCCTTTTCCGCCAAACTTTCCTTTGAAAGGATGGTTCATGTCGGTATCTGTTGAATTCGTGCGCACATTCATCCGTTCTCGGTTGTGGTTGATCTTGCTTTTCGCGGGAAGTAATGCGTGGATCGGCACTGCAAGCGCTGTACCGCCGGGACCGACTTCGGATTCACCTGTACGCACGATTAATGGTGATTGGATAGTTCAAGGCCAACAGACCATCGAGAATGAGAAATTGGTCATCAACGGCCAGGTGCGAGTCCTCAGCAATGCCACCCTGGTTCTGAAGAATACAGTCCTCGAGATAAATTTCCCTTCGGATTCGTTTGATATGTGGTCTAGAAGCGGGATCACCAGCCTATATGTGGAGCCGGGAGGAGCCATTGAATTCACCCAAAGTTCCGTAGTCACAGCTCAGCCACGCGCTATGCTTTTGGCCGAGACTCCACAGCAGATTGTCATCCGTAACTCCACCTTCCGTAACATCGAGATCGCCATCATCCACGCGACGCAGGCAGTCATAGATGACAATGCATTTACTTTACAACCAGACCACGATCTTTCTGACGCTATCTCGTTTTGGCACTCTTCTCTAACACATATTTCAGGTAACAGCATCATTGGCGAACCAGGTCTGAATCAGAATTCTGGACTGGCTACAAATGGCATTAGCTTGATGTTCTCCGACCACAATGAAGTGCATGGGAATACCATATTGAACATAAAGAACGGGGTCTCGCTACACGCTTCGAGCAACAATCAGATTTCCGGGAACATGGTGAAAGGAGGAAAATGGTGGACTGGGGAGGGAGGAATCGCCCTTCAAAGTTGGTCCAATAATAACGTTATCGAGAATAACAGCCTTGAGAATTCAGGGTCGGCAATCCTGTTCATTCTCCAATCGAAGAATAACAAGATTGCGGGGAATGCGATTCGCGATGCCGGACTGGGAATCGTTCTGCGCTGGACATCAGGGAATATCATCAATGGGAATACGCTGGACCGTATTCTTGAAGATGGCATTTTCGCGTATCGTTCCTATGGCAATTCCATTCACAATAATCAAATCAACCATGCCGGAGAGGGAATTAGTCTTTTCACTTCCTGGGAGAATCAGGTGGGTGGGAATGTGATGCAGGTGGTTGATCGGGGACTCTACCTATTCGATGCGCGAGAAAACCAGATCCGGGGAAATGAGATACGCAATAGTGTACAGAGTGTTTTGGCTGTTCAGTCGGCTGGAAACGTTCTTTCAGAAAATAACTTTCTACAGTCCGTCCTGCCCGCGATCGAGGAGAATGCCAGCGGCGCAAAAAATGTCTGGCAGGGAAACTATTGGGAAAACGCACCCAGTTCCATCGTAGATAGCGGCTCGGTAGCGAATGCCTTCTCCATACTCAGCGTCGCCACGCCAAGCTTCCAGCCCATCGATTTTGGCGAGTCGCATAGCGAGGTAACTCAAATCAGCGGCGAGGTTGTCTGGGAAGGTCAGACCAAGACAATCACCAAAGGGATCTCGATCGCGCCGGGCGGACGGTTGATCATCCGAAATTCCATACTGACCTTTTCCCCGGAAGGCATGCAGCAGCGGATTTGGATCCACGTTCCGGCAGGCAGCGCTTTAGAGATCGAGGGTAGCGAAATCAACGGCCCTGAGAAGGATCATTTCTTTATGATCAGGGTGTACGAGGGCGGTGAGATCAGCATGAGGAACAGCAAATTGCGAAACGCAGGGTCCTGGGTAGGCGACTTTGGCGCGGCAATTGGTTATGAAGGCAGGGCGGCGCTGATTGACAACAACACTTTCGAAAATGTGTTTTGCGCGTTTAGCAGCGAGCCTCCTGCAGCGAATATCCAGTTCATCAACAACACCATCACAAATACAATTAAAGGGGTCACCATCATTGGTGACGCCGCCAATAGCACCATCGCTTCCAACCTAATACAGCAGAGCGCTATTTGGGGAATTCAGATCGAATCGCATACCCCTCACATCGGTTCAGTGGTGCGTGATAACCGGGTGGAAAATGGCTGGGGAATGGGTATTTTTGATCTTAATGCCAATAGTTTTACCATTTCGCCGAACAACACGTTCGCCGGTCTGAAAGGCCTCGGATTAGTAAGTCTGGAAAGCTCTTTTTTGACTGGTCGACAGTTCCGGCCAATCTATTTGTCTACGGCGAATGTTCTGGTGGGAGATAAGGTGGCGGTTAAATTCGACCTGATGCCTTACTCTTTCCCCCCCTATGACACCCAAGACAAGACCTTTGTACCTGTCCTGACGGTGAATGGACTCCAGATCGCACGTAAGGAGGTCACAGTCAAAGAGGGAGAGTTAGTGCCTGTTACTCTTGAAGGAACAGCCACTTCTGCAGGTGCGGTGAAGTTGACTGTTCGAGGATCCATTGGCAATACCTCAACAAATGATTTTTCTCTAAATATTGTTCCGGGGTGGAACCTTGTTGGCAACGGAACGGATGCCCCTATCGATGTAGCCTCCACGTTTTCCGACACGAATCACTTCGTGACGATATGGAAATGGATTGCAGAGGAAAACCTATGGGCTTTTTATGCACCCTCACTTGCTGCACAAGGCGGGACTGTGTTGGCGGACTATGCAGCCTCGAGGGGTTATCGTTTGCTAAGTACGATAGACGGCGGTGAAGGTTTTTGGGTCAATGCGAAGCAAGCCGGCATAGTTTATATAACCGGCACTGCAATAACTTACGCGACGTTGAGACCGAAACTCGCCAAGGGTTGGAGCCTCGTCTCTTTAGGCGAGACAATGACCGCCAGGCAATTCGGTGAAGGTATGGACGGTGGGGTGATTTCTCTTTGGGCGTGGGATGTTATCGGCAATACTTGGTATATGTATTCTCCTGGGCTCGACTATAGCGGCAACTTTCAGAATTACATCGCCAGCAGGGGCTATCTCGACTTCGCCTCGACCGGGAAGTCTTTAGATAAAGGGACGGGGTTTTGGGTGAATAAGCCATAGCCGAAGGAAGACAAGTTGATTTTTGTTTTATCCGTTTGACATCAGGTAGCTAAGGCAGAAGGTCTGGAGAGTTTGATCGGCCGATATGTGCGCTTATTGCACCGGGAGGACGAGCGAACTCTCCAGACCTTCTGTGCTCTCCTGACCAACATTGCCTTTCCATGCAGAGTTCCGGGGTTGTGAGTTGACTTCTGCTGCATCGCAACAATCGAGCATGAAATATGGCAAAATGCCGGTTCTTACCGCAGGAGGAAATGCCCCATGAGCAAAGCCAATTCCGCAGGAATAAAGCGTGTTGTCTTCAATCAGAAGGGTGGTGTCGGCAAGAGCACCATCACCTGCAATCTGGCGGCCATTGCTGCGGCCCAGGGCGTCCGGACCCTGGTCATCGACCTAGATCCGCAGGCCAATTCGACGCGCTATCTGATCGGTGCCGCAGCCGATGCGCTGGAACTGACCGCGACCGATTTTTTCGACCAGATGCTGAGCTTTAAGCTGCGTCCGCGTGCCACCGAAGAATTCATTGTTCCCACGCCTTTCGAGCGATTGCATTTGCTGCCCTCGCACCCTTCGCTGGAAGAGTTGCAGGCCAAGCTCGAGTCGCGCTACAAAATCTACAAGTTGCGCGAGGCGCTCGATGAACTGGACGAATACGACGAGATCTGGATCGACACGCCGCCGGCGCTGCACTTCTACACCCGTTCGGCCCTGATTGCCGCGGACCGTTGTCTGATTCCCTTTGATTGCGACGAATTTGCGCGGCGTGCGCTGTATGCCCTGCTCGAAAATGTCACCGAGATCCAGGCCGATCACAACGCGAGTTTGCAGGTGGAGGGCATCGTAATCAACCAATACCTGCCGCGCGCCAATCTGCCGCAGCAACTGGTTGCAGAACTGCGCAAGGAGGGCTTGCCCGTGCTCAAGACGCGGCTTTCCTCCTCGGTCAAAATCAAGGAATCGCATCAGCAGGCCAAACCGATGATCCACCTTGATCCGCGCCACAAGCTGGCGCAGGAATTTGCCGAACTGTACAAGGAATTGGCGAAACCCCAGAAATCTGTTGCAAAGGGCAAGACCCGCAAGACTGCCTGAACCGGTACACCCCCGGTAGCGCCGTCGATGACGGCCTGGCGTGTCGGCATATAATACGATCGTTGTCTGGCGGAACCCGACTTGCCCCTTATGCTGAACATACATCGCACCCTCTTGAATCGTCTGCTGATCGGCTGGATCGGCGTTTCCCTGGCGGTCGGTGGTGCAGTGTCCTATTTCGGCATTGAAAAAATTGACGATCAGCTGGTGGAACTGGCTATTGCCGAGTCGGCCAAGCTCACGGATGCCAGCCTGAGCCTGATCAACGGCGACAATGCCGATCGGGCCGCATTGAAGCAGCTTGCCGAGGATTTCGTGCGCGGACAATTCGTCGTCGTCGAAATCTACAACCGCGAGCGCAAGCGCATCCTTGAGCAGGTCAATTCACAGCACGGGGCGATCGAGGACCATCTCAAGCTGCACGGCCACACTTTTCCCCTGGGAGACGTGCCGCAATACGAACGATTCATCGTAGACAAGCAAACGGTCTTGCAGGTGATGGTGCCGCTCAAGGATGCCAAGGGAAGCATCGCCGGCTACTTTGAAGGCGTCATCATCATTGATTCGGAGACGCTGAGTCGTCTGCGCCAGGAACTCGCCATAACCTTGCTGATCGCACTGTGTACAGTATTGCTGACGACCCTGGTGCTTTATCCGGTCATCATGTCGCTCAATCGCAAGGTGATCAAATTCACGCGCGATCTGCTCAAGGGCAATATCGAACTCATGGAAGTGCTCGGTGGCGCCATTGCCAAGCGCGATTCGGATACCAACATCCACAACTATCGTGTCTCGATCTATGCCGTGCGCCTGGCTGAAGCCGCCCAGGTGGATACGGAAACGATCCGCAACCTGATTGCCGGGGCTTTTCTCCATGACGTCGGCAAAATCGGGATCACCGACAACATCCTGCTGAAACCGGGGAAACTCACAGAGGCGGAATTTGCGGTTATGAAAACCCACGTTACCCTGGGCATGGACATCCTGGCCAAATCAAACTGGCTGAAGACTGCCCATGACGTGGTCGAATTCCATCACGAAAAATTCAACGGCACCGGCTACATGCGCGGACTCAAGGGTGAGGAAATTCCGGTCAATGCCCGCATTTTCGCCATAGCGGACGTCTTTGATGCGCTGACTTCAAAGCGGCCTTACAAGGAAGCCATGCCGTTCGAGGAAGCGCTGGCGATTCTTCGCCGTGACAGCGGCAGTCACTTTGATCCCCGCCTGATTGTCCTGTTCGAAGGCATCGCCAAATCTCTTTACCAGGAAATCAGCACCATGGAAGATGCCACCGTCGAGAAGCTGCTGCAGGACTTGATTACGAATTATTTTTTTGCCGGGCAGAACACCTGAGATTGTACCTATGCCGGCGTCAGCTTGGCAATGGACAATGCCAGCCACTTCATGCCGGCGTGACCGAAATTCACCTGCACCCGTGCATCAGTGCCCGAGCCTTCGGCATTGACGATGACGCCCACGCCGAATTTGGCGTGCCGGACATTCTGCCCGATGCGCAACCCGCTTTCGTTTTCCCGCTGCAAGGAATGTGACTGGCGCGGTACTTGTGCCGGGGCGGGGATCGAAGCATAACTGGCCTTGGGCTGGGCGACGAAGTCATTCCTGATTTTCGGCGTCAGCCATTTCAGCAAGCTCGCCGGAATCTCTTCCAGGAACCGTGACGACAGGTTGTAGCGCGTCTGACCGTGCAGCATGCGGGTCTGGGCGAAGGACAGATATAGCCGTTGCCGCGCACGGGTGACGGCGACATACATCAGGCGGCGTTCTTCCTCGAGCCCTTTTTCTTCCATCTGCGATTGCTCGTGGGGAAACAGCCCTTCCTCAAGGCCGCTGATGAAAACCACGTTGAATTCCAGACCCTTGGCGGAATGCACCGTCATCAGCTGCACCGCGTCATCGCTGTCGCCGGCCTGGTGCTCGCCGGCCTCGAGCGCGGCATGGGCGAGGAAAGCTGCCAGATCGGTCTGGTCTTGCGCATTCGCATCGGGGTTGTCGTGGCGGCTTTCTTCCATGACGAAGTTGGCCGCGGCATTGATCAGTTCGTCGAGATTGGCCAGGCGATCCTGGCCTTCCTTTTCGTTGCGGTAGTGTTCCTTGAGGCCGGACAAATCGAGGATATGGTCGACCACCTCGGGCAGCGGCAAATCGCTGCTGCCCTCGCGCATTTTGACGATGAGCTGGGCGAAGCTGGCCAGTGAGGTTTGCGCCTTGCCGGTAAGTTGCCCGATTGCCGCATGCAGGCTGCTTTCCTGGGTCTTGGCCAGATCGGCGAGTTGTTCCAGCGAGCGTGCGCCGATGCCGCGTGTGGGGAAATTCACCACGCGGGCAAAGGCCGTGTCATCGTCGGGGTTGGCGATCAGGCGCAGGTAAGCCAGGGCGTGCTTGATCTCCTGCCGCTCGAAAAAGCGCAGGCCGCCATATACGCGATAAGGCAAACCGGCATTGAACAAGGCATGCTCCAGCACGCGCGATTGGGCATTGGAGCGATAGAGCAGGGCGCACTCGGCCCGGGCATGGCCATCGCGCGACAGCGCCTTGATTTCCTCGACAATCCAGCGTGCCTCGTCGATGTCACTCAAGGTCTCGGAAACGCGAATCGGTTCGCCGCTGCCGGCATCGGTCCACAGATTTTTGCCGAGCCGCGTTTCGTTGTTCTTGATGATGGCATTGGCGGCATCAAGGATGTTGCCGTGCGAGCGGTAGTTCTGTTCCAGCCGGATGACATTGGCTACCTTGAACTCGTGCTCAAAGTCGCGCATGTTGCCGACGTCTGCGCCGCGAAAAGCGTAGATCGACTGATCGTCGTCTCCTACCGCGAAAATATACCCGCCCCCTTCGTTCCCCCCTCGCGAGGGGACGCCTGCTTGCTCGCTGCGCTCGTTCAATACGGGGAACTCCGCAGAGTCCACTGTTCGGTTTGCGGCTTCGCCGCGTGTCATCCCGGCTCGGGACGGCCCTTCGCCGTGACTGCGCGGGTTCCATCCTGCCAACAGCTTCAACCAGCGGTATTGCAATTGGTTGGTGTCCTGGAACTCATCGACGAGGATGTGGCGAAAACGCTGCTGGTAATGGCGGCAGAGGATTTCATTGCGTGACAGCAACTCGAATGAACGCAGCAGCAGTTCGGCAAAATCCACCACGCCTTCGCGCTGGCATTGCTGCTCGTAGGCATCGTAGAGTTCGACACGCTTGCGACTGAAATCATCCCAGGCTTCGACGGCGGAGGCGCGGCAGCCCTGTTCCTTCTGGGCATTGATGAAATGCTGCAACTCGCGCGGCTGAAATTTTTCGTCGTCAACATTGAGCGATTTGAGCAGGCGCTTGATCGCCGAAAGCTGGTCGGCCTGATCGAGGATCTGGAACAACTGCGGCAAGCCGGCCTCAACGTAATGGGCGCGCAGCAGGCGGTTGCAGAGGCCATGAAAGGTGCCGATCCACATGCCGCGCGCAGAGTTGTTGAAACTGAGCGGCAGCATCGCGGAAAGACGCGTCAACATTTCCTTGGCGGCCTTGTTGGTGAACGTCACGGCGAGTATGCCGTGCGGTCCAACCTGGCTGGTGGAGATCAGCCAGGCGATGCGCGTGGTCAGGACGCGCGTCTTGCCGCTGCCGGCACCGGCCAGGATCAGGCCATGCTGGGGAGGAAGCGTAACGGCGGCGAGTTGTTCAGGATTGAGACCGGCGAGGAGTTGCGGCGTGGCGGAAGGCATGCGCAAATTATACGCCCCGAAGGAAGTGGCTTTTGGTCGCGCCCCGAAGGAAGTGACTCTGGGTCATTGGGCCACTCCGCGCCTGGGGCAGCCTCGACCGATGCTCAGCGCGGTATCATCGCGGCATGTCACCTTCTTCTTCGCCGTTGCGCAACGCCCTGATTGCCCAGGTTCTCGGTGGCATCCTTGCAGTCGCATTGGTGCGTATCGCTTATCCGCAAGGCCTGGGTTCACCACTCGCGATTGCCGGGTTGCAGGGCATCTGCGCAGCGCTCATCGGCAACTGGCTCGGTTCACCGCAGTGGTGGCTGGTCATCCATTGCGGCTTTCTGCCAGCAGTGGTACTGGCGAGTGAATTGGAACTGGCACCGGGCTGGTATCTGGCAATTTTCATCCTGCTGCTGCTGATCTATTGGCGCACGGATCAAAGCCGGGTACCGCTGTACCTGTCCAACGCGACCACTGCTGCGGCACTGCTGCAACTGCTACCCGCCGAACCATGCCGGGTCATCGATCTGGGATGCGGGCCGGGTGGTTTGCTGCGCTGCCTGGCGCAAGTGCGCCCGGACTGCCAGTTCCTCGGCATCGAACACGCACCCCTGCCCTGGCTCTGGGCCAGGCTGACCAGCCTTGGACACGCCAATCTGCAGATCGTTTATGGCGATTTCTGGCAACAGCACCTGGGACCTTTTGCGGTTGTTTACGCCTTCCTCTCGCCGCACCCGATGCCGCGCCTGATGGCCAAGGCACGCCTCGAGATGCGTTCTGGCACATTGCTGGTGAGCAATAGTTTTGAAGTTCCCGATGCGGTGGCAGAATGTATTGTTGAAGTCGCTGATCGGCGAGCAACCCAGCTCCATTGCTACCGCATATAGGGCGGCTCCCGTTTTCGCGGTACTGAAATAAGCCCCGATTGCCTTGCATTTCACCGCATCGCCGGGCAATGCTTTCGCCAATAATCCGAGCCTGATATACGCTCCGCCGGTATCAGCGGCAAATGGGGCAAATAACGGGGAGGCACCATGGCAGATATCATCTGCGTCATTGGCAACAAGGGCGGCACCGGCAAGACTACGCTTTCGCACATGCTCTGCCAGGGTTTCGGTCTGGTCGGTCAGCGTTCGGTTTGTGTGCTGACCGACACCTATCGCGAGCCGCTCAATCCCGCCAGCCGCCGCTACCTGACCGCGGATGCACGGACCCGTGAGGCTTTGGCCAAGGTGGTAGACAAAGTGCGGGCTTTGAAAGCCTGGCTTGGCGTGATCGATGGCGGTGGCAACCGCACCGAGATGGATCGCAAGCTCTACAGCCTGGCCGATCTGGTACTGCTGCCGTTCCGCGATTCGCATGAAGATATCCGCACCGTGATCCGCGATCTCGAAATGTTCCCGCGTGCCTACGCGGTGCCGACCCAGTGGCCAACCAACGCCTGGCAGCGCGAGGCGGCAGAGAAAACCGTGACGGAGTTTCTCGCGCCCTACCGCGATCGTATTCTTGAGCCGGTGTTCAATCTCTCGGCGAGCAAATTGTTGTTGCAGACAGAGATTCCCAACGCATTCCCCACGGCTTTGTCCCACGCTTGCCGTGGCATGGCGCATCAGGTGCTCGACCTCTTGCAGATCACGGTGGATGACGAAGTGGTTGAGCGCGGCAGGGCCGCGCTTCCGCCGACTGCTCATGCAGTCTCCACGACTGCGGTAGCCGCCTGATCGATCAAGACCGGTTGTAACAGGCGCCATCGCAAGAATTTGTTCCGCTGCTGGTTGCAGGAGTAATATCTCTGCAACAGGAGCAATCCTCAACTGGGGAACGGATCATGACCGACTCGGCACAAACGCAAGACCCGATGGAATTCCTGAAATCGATGTGGGGTGGCATGGGCTTTCCGCTGCCCGGCATGGTTACGCCGACGCTCGACGTCGACGAACTTGACAAGCGCATCACCGATCTCAAGGCGGTCGAAGGCTGGTTGAAAATGAATCTGAACATGCTGCAGATGAGCATCCAGGGGCTGGAGATGCAGCGCGCCACCATCGCGGCATTCCAGACCATGAGCCAGTCTTCCGGCAGCGCGGAAGCGCAGCCCAATCCCTTTGCCAATCCCTCCATGAATCCGGCCAACTGGCCCTGGAATTTCATGCAGACGACCAGTGCTGCGGAAGAGCCGCCACCGAAAAAGAAGCCGGCAGCGGCCAGAAAGAAGAAGCCGCAGGCCTAGGGCTACCGGGCTAAAGGCAGTCGGTCAGATGACGCCGGAATCGCGCAGTGCGGCGATGTCTGCGGCACTGTAGCCGGCTTCGGCAAGTATGGTTGCGCTATGCTGGCCTGCGGCGGGAGCAGGCTGGTCGGTATCAAACATGAAATCGGAAATCTGGTAGGGCGGGGCAAATTGCGCTATTCCGCCGACGTGAGTGAGCATGCCTCGAGCGGTAATATGTTCATGTCGCATCGCTTCATCCAGGGTTAACACGGGTGTAACGCAGCAGTCCACCTTGTCGAACAAGGCTTCCCAATGTGCCAGAGGTTGGGTCATGATCAGTTCGGCGAGCTGGTTCTTGGCCCAGTCGCCTTGTTGTCCTGAAGCGAGGCCAAAGGGTACAAGATCGGGACGCGCCACTGCAGTGCAAAGCATTTCCCAGAATTTCGGTTCGAGCGCGCCGACTGCCAGATAGCGGTCATCGGCCGTGCGATATACCCCGTAGCAGGGCACGCCGCCGGACAGCAGGTCGTCTCCGCGTGCAGCCGGTTTTCCCTGTTCAAGCGTCACCAGCATGGCCGAGAACGCATGGGCGAACACGGCATCGGTCATGGCGACGTCGATGTATCGTCCCTGACCGCTGGTCTTGGCGTCGATCACCGCGGCAAGCAATCCAACCAGTGAGGTCAGGGCACCGCCGAGCAAGTCGCCAATCTGAAAATTGGGCAGGGCCGGTGCGGCGCCTTTTGTGCCGATCTGGTCGAGCACACCGGCCATGGCAATGTAGTTGATGTCGTGACCGGCCCGTTCACGCCACGGCCCGCTTTGGCCATAGCCGCTGATGGCGCAATAGACGATGCGTGGATTGATGGTCTTGACCTTGTCATAGCCGATGCCGAGCTTGTCGACCACGCCCGGCCGGAAGCCTTCTAAGATCACGTCGGCCTTGGCGGCCAGACGCAGGAATATCTCGATGCCCTCGGCGCGCTTGAGATCGAGGCGCAGGCTGCGCTTGTTGCGATTGAGCAGTCTGAAGAACGGACTGTCTTCACCGGCGCGGTTGGCAGCCTCGGCGCCGGCGCCCAGGCTGCGTCCATAATCGCCCAGACCCGTATCCTCGATCTTGATGACGTCGGCGCCGAGATCGGCGAGATGCAGCGTTGCGGCTGGACCGGGTAGCAGACGGGTCAGGTCCAGCACGGTCAAGCCGGCGAGCGGCTTCGTGCGTTCAGTATTCTTAGTCATACTTGCGGGCATCCTCGATCACTTTACCGTCATTGGGCAGGCTGCCGGGAGCAACCAGTTCGACCTCGCTGCGCAACTTGGTGATATCGCGGATGCTGGCGGCGACAGCCTCGGCCAGTCCGTCTGCCGGGTTGGCGACCTCGCAGCGCAGCGTCATGCTGTCGCTGGTTTGCGGATTGGTCACAATCAGGCGTGCCTTGCCGATTTCAGCATGACGTTTGACCACCGCGGCCACCTGCTCAGGATGGACGAACATGCCCTTGACCTTGGTGGTCTGGTCGGCACGCCCCATCCAGCCTTTGATGCGCGTGTTGGTGCGGCCACAGGGCGAGGTGCCGGGCAATACCGCGGACATGTCGCCGGTGGCAAAACGAATCAGCGGATAGTCGGGATTGAAGGAAGTGATGAGGACCTCGCCGACCTCTCCCGGTGCGACAGGATCGCCGGTACCGGGCCGCACGATTTCCAGGATCAGGTTTTCGTCGAGCACCAGGCCTTGATGTGCCTCGGTTTCGTAGGCGATCATCCCCAGGTCGGCGGTGCCGTAGCTCTGGAAGCACTCGATCCCGCGCGCTTTGAAGAATGTTTGCTGCGCCGGGAAAAAAGCCTCGGCGGACAGCATGGCTTTTTTCACGCAGGAAATATCCGCCTTGAGTTCGTCGGCTTTCTCGATAATGATCTTGAGGAAGGAGGGCGTTCCGACGTAAGCGACCGGATGCAAATCGGCAATCGTCGCCACCTGCATCTCGGTCTGTCCCGTGCCGGCGGGGAATACGCAACAGCCGATTTTCTGTGCCGCGCCTTCGAACATGAAGCCAGCCGGGGTGAAGTGATACGAGAACGTGTTATGCACCAGATCGCCCGACCGGAATCCCGCTGCATACAACGCCCGCGCAAAATGCCACCAGTCGGCGCCGCGCCCTTCGGGATCGTAGATCGGACCCGGCGAGGAGAACACCCGGCCAAGCCCTGCGATCGGTGTCGCCGTCAAGCCGCCAAACGGCTTCTGCTGCTTCTGCAAATCGATCAGCGTATGCTTGCGCAACACCGGTAAAGCAGCCAGGGCAGCACAGCTATTGACGCTCGCCGCATCGACCGCCGCCAGCGCGCCGGCAAAATACGCCGAGTTGTTCTTGGCATGCGCAACCTGCTGCGGCAGTCGCGCCATCAGGTCGCGCTCGCGCTCGGCGGGATCGCGGGTTTCGAGAGAATCAAGAAACTTGGACATCACAAACTCCAACAAAGGTTCGACAGGGCAACAGTGACGAACGCATAGCGCCAAGCGATGCAAGGCGCGAAGGGGCGCGGTATAGCAGCGCTATATAAGCCCTTGAGCAACGCCGCAGCGCGCCGTGCGATATGCGTTCGTCAAGCGAGCCAGCGTTTACGGCGGCGGTAATGCTTGACGTCGCGAAAACTCTTGCGCCCGGCCGAGGAGATACCGAGATAGAACTCCTTCACGTCCTCGTTGCTGGCGAGTTCCTTGGCGTCGCCTTCCATGACCACCCGGCCGTTTTCGAGGATGTAGCCAAAATCGGCATAGCGCAGCGCCACCGTGGTGTTCTGCTCGGCGAGCAGGAAACTGACTTGCTCGCGCTTGTTGAGGTCGCGCACGATCTCGAAAATTTCCTCGACAATCTGCGGCGCCAGACCCATCGATGGCTCATCGAGGAGGATCATGGTCGGCTTGGCCATCAGTGCCCGGCCGATCGCCGTCATCTGTTGTTCGCCACCCGAGGTGTAGCCGGACTGCGATGTGCGGCGTTGCTTCAGGCGCGGGAAATAGT
Organism: Sterolibacterium sp.; assembly: GCA_041674465.1. Lineage (GTDB taxonomy): Bacteria > Pseudomonadota > Gammaproteobacteria > Burkholderiales > Rhodocyclaceae > JACRAR01. Next base: position 1,540 of record JBAYVV010000055.1, on the reverse strand, counting down.
CGTAGACCTTTTCCAGGGTTTGCTTGAGTTCGGCCCGCGACAACTTGCGCGTATAGGCGCCGGTCAGCAGATTTTCCTCGACCGTGAGGTGGCCAAAGCAGTGGCGGCCTTCCATCACCTGGACCATGCCGCGTTTGACCAGGTCGTTGGGCGACAGATGATCGATGCGTTCACCGCGAAATTCGATCGAACCCTTGGTGACATCGCCGCGCTCGCCGCGCAGCAGGGTGGAAACCGATTTCAAGGTAGTGCTCTTGCCGGCGCCATTGGCGCCGAGCAGCGCCACGATCTTACCTTCGGGTACGCCCAGCGACACGCCTTTCAGTACCAGAATGACGTGATCATAAATCACTTCAACGTTATTGACGCTGAGCAGCGCGGTGTGAGTGGTGGCGGTTTGGGAATTCATGAATGAGGCAGGTTGGATCGCAGGGATAGGCGGCAGCGGGCGGAGGATGTTTCTCTGCGCCTGCTGCCGGGGTTACGCTTAGCCTTCCTTGGAGCAGTCGCGCGGCGAGATCTTCTTCTCGGCCGCGTACTTGGCGGCGCCTTCTTCCACCATCTTGCGGATCATGGCGCGGTCACCGACCACCCAGTTCGGCGTGATCGCCTTCCACTTGCTGCCATCCCATTGCTGCACCTTGACGGCGCCCGAGCCTTCGTGGTCCAGGCAAGTGGTCTTGACCGGAGGCATCATGCCGAGCGCGCCCAGCGCCTTGAGCTTGGCTTCGTCGACGTTGAGGTTCTCGAATCCCCAGCGTACCTGCTCGCCCGTCATCACCTTGCCCTTGCCGTATTTTTCCTGCGCCTTGCGGATCGCCTCGACCCACAGGATGCCTGCGGTCACGCCACGCATGTGGTAGGTCGAGCCGATGCGCGACTTGTCTTCCATGTTGCCCTTGCCGGCGGCATAGACTTTCTTCTTGATTTCATCGAGCAGCGGATAGTTGCCCGGCGTATTGAACGTCATTGAGGAATAGCCCTTGGCGGCATCGCCGGCCGGAATCACGTCTTCCTCCGATCCCGACCACCAGACGCCGAGGATCTTCGAAGTCGGATAACCGTTGCGCTGCGCCGTCTTCAACGCGGTCGGATTCATCACGCCCCAGCCCCACAGAATCACGTAGTCAGGCTTGGCCTGGCGAATCTGCAGCCATTGCGACTGCTGCTCGTTGCCCGGATGCGGCACGGCCAGCTTGATCAGTTCAAAGCCAAGTTCCTTGGCATAGGCCTCAAATACCGGGAAAGGCTCCTTGCCGAAGGCGGAGTCGTGATACAGGTGCACGATCTTCTTGCCCTTGAGCTTGGCCAGTCCGCCTTCCTTCTCGCCCAGGTACTTGATCATGCCGGCGGCCTGATCCCAATAGCTGGTGATGAGCGGGAACACGTAAGGGAAGACACGACCATCGGCGGCATCGGAACGGCCATAGCCGAGTGTGGTCATCGGAATCTTGTCTTGCGCGACGCGATCGAGGATGCCATAGGCGATGCCGGTCGACAGCGGTTCGACCATGCTGGCGCCGCCGTTCTTGCTCTTGAG
>JBAYVV010000054.1:0-23518 GCA_041674465.1 Sterolibacterium sp. | reverse complement strand
TTGTTGCGGTGGCCGAAAATGAAAGGTGCCATTTTCGGGTTCCAGAAACGGGTCTGGTGTCCGAAATGGACGCCCGCTTCCAGCATTTCGCGCATGCTTGTAGACATTTTCTATCTCCGAATAGGGTTAAAACCGCCGTCCAGCCGTGTTGCCCTTTTAACAAGAGCCACCCTTTCGGTGCCGGACGTGTGGATTTGGTACGTTATTGGCTACGCCCGGTAATGCTCGGTATTGGTGCGTAACCAGCGCAATTATAGCGGTTTTTCTGCTGAACTCACAAGCCAATTGATCCGGCAGCAGGTAAAATTGAATGCCTTGTTCTTCTCTCAGCCTGCAATGAGTATCAGCATCAAGACGCCTGAAGAAATAGAAAAAATGCGCATCGCCGGGCGTCTGGCAGGCGAGGTGCTCGACTACATCGAACCCTTTGTGAAGCCCGGGGTCACCACCACGGAACTCGACCGGCTCTGCCATGTGTACATGGTGGACGTGCAGGGCTGCATTCCGGCGCCGCTCAACTACGCCCCACCCGGCTATGCGCCCTTTCCCAAATCGATCTGCGCCTCGATCAACCATCAGGTCTGTCATGGTGTGCCGAACGACCGCCCGCTCAAGAAAGGCGATATCGTCAATCTCGACATCACCACCATCAAGGACGGCTACCATGGCGACAGCAGCCGCATGTACGTGGCCGGCGATGCATCCATCCTCGCCAAACGGCTGTGTTCGGTCACCCATGAATGCCTCTGGCTGGGTATCAGCAAGGTACGCGCCGGCGCCAGGCTGGGCGATATCGGTGCCGCCATCCAGAAACATGCCGAAACCAACGGCTTCTCGGTGGTGCGCGAATTTTGCGGCCATGGCATTGGCCGCAACTTTCACGAAGAACCCCAGGTGTTGCACTATGGCAAGGCGGATACCGGCATCGTATTGCAGACTGGCATGACCTTCACCATCGAACCCATGATCAACGCCGGCAAAGCTGCCATTTCGGAGCTTCCCGACGGCTGGACCATCATCACCAAGGACCGCAGCCTCTCCGCACAATGGGAGCACACCATACTGGTGACGGAAACCGGCCATGAGGTGCTCACGCTTTCGCGAGGCGCACCACCCAAGCCGGATTTCATTTAGAGCCTACCTTAGTTCATGCCCTCCAGTCCCGCGCCCCCTGAGGATGTCACAGCGCCGGACCTGACACGCACGCTGGTCACGCGCATGCGCCAGGAACTGCGCGACGGCCAGGAAGCGTTGCGCGCCAGCTATACCCTCAAGGGCAACGCCGCTGCCATGCTGCGCGGTCGCGCCATGCTGGTGGACAATGCCTTGCGCCAAATCTGGCGGCATCTGTCACTACCCAAGGAACTTTGCCTGGCGGCCGTCGGCGGCTACGGTCGCGGCGAACTTTTTCCGGGTTCCGATGTTGACGTGCTCCTGCTGCTGCCCGATGGCCTGGACGACCAGCATGACGCTCATATCGAGCAAACCATCGGTCTGCTCTGGGATATTGGACTCGAAGTTGGCCACAGCGTGCGCAGTATTGCCGAATGTATCGAAGAAGCACAGCGTGACATCACGATCCAGACCAGCCTGCTCGAGGCCCGGTTGCTCGAAGGCAACCGCAAGACCTTCACCGAGTTCACCACCCGCCTGCGCGACCATCTCGATCCCCAGGCCTTCTTCAAGGCCAAGCAACTCGAACAGGAAGAGCGCTACGCGCGCCATAACGACACGGCCTACAGCCTGGAACCGAACTGCAAGGAAAGCCCCGGCGGCTTCCGCGATCTGCAGATCATCCGTGGATCGCCCACGCGTCCGGACAGGGCGGCACCTGGCGCGAACTGGCCAGGAATGGCGTGATTACCCAGGCCGAGGCCTTGCAGCTCGAACGCGTCGAAACATTCCTGCGGCATGTACGGATCCGTCTGCACTACCTCGCCAAGCGCCGCGAGGAAAAGCTTATCTTCGACTATCAGGAAGCCCTGGCGCAGTCTTTCGGCATCGAGCGCAGCGAAGTCAAACGCGCCTCCGAGCTGCTGATGCAGCGCTACTACCGCAACGCCAAGCACATCACACAACTCAACACCATCCTGCTGCTGAATCTCGGCGAGCGGATCTTTCCTGGCCATCGCGCAGCGCCGATCTACATCGACGAGCACTTCCAGATGGACCGCGAAATGCTGGACGTGCGCAGCGAAGACATTTTCGAGGCGCATCCACCCGCCATCCTCAAGAGCTTTCTGCTGCTGCAGCAGCGCTCCGAGCTCAAGGGCATGAGCGCGCGCACCCTGCGCGCCCTGTGGCGCGCACGCGGCTGCATCGACGCCAAGTTCCGCCGCGATCCGGCCAACCGCGCCTTGTTCCTCTCGCTGTTCCAGCAAAAACGCGGCATCGTGCATGAGTTGCGGCGCATGAATCAGTACGACATTCTCGGCCATTACCTGCCGGCTTTCGGCAAAGTGGTCGGGCAAATGCAGCATGACCTGTTTCATGTCTATACCGTCGACCAGCACATCCTGCAGGTGGTGCGCAACCTGCGGCGTTTCACCATGCCGGAATTCGCCCACGAGTATCCGCTCTGCAGCCGGCTCGTCGCCGGATTCGAGCGGCACTGGCTGCTGTATGTCGCCGCCCTGTTCCACGACATCGCCAAGGGACGCGGCGGCGATCATTCCCGCCTGGCAGTTGCCGACGTGCGCAAATTCTGCAAAGAACACGGCATCGCTGCCGATGACACGGATCTGGTGGCATTTCTGGTGGAAAACCACCTGACCTTGTCGGCAGTCGCGCAAAAACAGGATCTTGCGGACCCGGATGTGATTCGCGATTTTGCCAGCCTGGTCAAGAACGAACGCAATCTGATCGGGCTCTACCTGCTCACCGTGGCCGACATCCGTGGCACCAGCCCCAAGGTCTGGAACGCCTGGAAAGGCAAGCTGCTCGAGGATCTCTACGCCATGACACGGCGCCTGCTCTCCGGCTCGACGCCGCAGCAGGCACTCGGTCTGGCGGGACGTCAGGAGGAAGCACGCAGCATCCTGCGCTTTCACGGCCTGCGTCCGGGTGTCGAGGAAGCGTTCTGGGAACAGCTCGATACGGTATATTTCATGCGCCACGCCGCGGATGAAATCGCCTGGCATACCCGCGTGCTCTACCATCGCCCCGATGCCAACGAACCCGTGGTGAAAGTCCGGCTCAACCAGGCCGGCGAGGGTCTGCAGGTGATGGTGTATATCCCCGACCAACCCGAGCTCTTTGCACGGCTCTGCGGCGTTTTTGCGCGCCTTGGCTACTCGATCGCCGACGCCAAAATCCACACGACACGCCATGGCTATGCCCTGGACAGCTTCGCCCTGCTCGGTCCGGGCAAGCATCTGCTCTATCGCGACCTGGCCGCCTTGCTCGAACACGACTTGACCGAGCACCTGATCAAGCACCCCGCACTCGGGCCGCCCGTCAGCGGCCGCCTGTCGCGCCAGGTGAAACACTTTCCGATTACGCCGGAAATCAGCATCCGCCCCGACGAGAAAAACCAGTATTACGTCATGTCCCTGGTCGCCGCCGACCGCCCCGGCCTGCTGTATTCAATCGCGCTGGTCCTGGCGCGGCATGGCGTCGACCTGCATACCGCGAAAATCGCCACGCTCGGCGAACGCGTCGAAGACACCTTCCTCATCAGCGGCGATGAATTGTCGAAAACCGCTACCCTGGTGAGGCTTGAGCAGGAATTGCTGGAAGTGCTGCATATCTGATGCGAACCAGAATTCCGCAGTTCTTCTGCACGTTTGTCCTGCTGCTCTGTATCTGTACAGCGAAAGCGCAGATGGCCGATCCAGTCGCAGGGATTTCCCTGGATCTGGCGCAACGCCGGGCGGAAATGCTCAGCAATCTGAGCTACTCGCTCTCCTTGTCGATTCCCGAAACCCTGACCGAACCAATCACCGGCAGCAACACCATCCGCTTCATGCTCACGGATGCCGGGAAGCCGCTGGTACTCGACTTTGTGCCAGGACCGGACCACATCTTCGCCGTTGAAGCAAATGGGCAGGCGGCAAGCTACACCCAGGTCAAAGGGCATATCGTCATTGCGCCCGCAGCACTGACGAAAGGCGCCAACATCCTGCGCATCGCCTTTCGTGCTGGCGATGCACCGCTCAATCGCAACTTAAACTACCTGTACACCCTGTTCGTGCCGGCCAGGGCGCGCCTTGCCCTGCCCTGTTTCGACCAGCCCGATCTGAAGGGCCGCTGGAGCCTGGCACTCGATCATCCTGCTGCCTGGCAGTCAACCGCCAATGGTGCCCAGATCGAGCGCATCATCGAGGGCAACCGGGCTTTCGTGCGCTTCGCCCCGACGCCGCCCCTGCCCACCTATCTGTTTGCCTTCGCTGCCGGCGACTTCAAGGTGGAAACAGCCCAGCGCGGCGGTCACACCCTGCGCATGTTCCATCGCGAACCCGATGCAGCCAAACTGGCGCGCAACCGCGAGGTGCTGTTTGATCTGCACGGACGTGCGCTGTCCTTCATGAAGGACTATACGGCGCTGCCCTATGCCTTCGGCAAACTCGATTTCGTCCTGATCCCGGGCTTCCAGTTCGGCGGCATGGAGCACGCCGGCAACATCTTCTATGACGCCAACAACCTGCTGCTCGATGAGTCCGCCACGCAGAACCAGTTGCTGGCGCGGGCCTCGGTGATCTCGCATGAAGTCGCCCACATGTGGTTCGGCGACCTGGTCACGATGCGCTGGTTCGATGACGTATGGATGAAAGAGGTGTTCGCCAATTTCATGGCCGCCAAGATGGTCAACCCCTCGTTTCCGGAATTGAACCACGAACTGCGTTTCTTCCTGAGTCACTACCCGCGCGCCTACGCGGTCGATCGCACGCCCGGCGCCAATCCGATCCGCCAGGACCTCGGCAACCTGGACGAGGCCGGCAGCATGTATGGCGCCATCATCTACCAGAAGGCACCGATCGTCATGCGCCATCTCGAAGCGCTGCTGGGTGAAGACAAGCTGCGCGACGGCCTGCGCGATTTTCTCAACCGGCATGCCTTCGCCAACGCCAGTTGGCCCGAACTCATCGATGTGCTCGCACCCCGGGCACCGCTCGACCTGCGTGCCTGGAGTCAGACCTGGGTTGAGCAACCCGGCCTGCCGACGATCCAGACTGAACTCGAACTCGAACCCGGCAACGGCCGCATCACCCGGCTGGCTTTCCGGCAGAGCGATCCACGCGGCAAATCGCGTGTCTGGCCGCAGCAACTGCGCATCGCCATCGCAGACGCAGAAAGCCGGCAACCCTATTCGGCCACGCTAACGCAGGATGTGGTCGAGGTGCCGCAAGCGGTCGGCTTGCCGGCCCCAAGCTACGTCCTGCCCGGCGCAGCCGGCTGGGCTTATGGTCAATTTCGCCTGGATCGCGGCACGATCACCTACCTGCTCGCCGCGCTGCCTGCCATCGACGACCCACTCGCCCGCGGCAGCGCCTGGGTCAGCCTTTGGGACGCCCTGCTCGACCGCCAGATCAGGCCTCTCGCCCTGTTCGACCTGGCGCTGCATGCTGTGCCAAAAGAGAGCGACGAACAACTGACCGCACAATTCCTCGAGGATGCGTCACGCCTCTGGTGGCGCTTTCTCACCGCTGATGAACGCCGGCAACGCGCCACGCGATTCGAGCAAATCCTGCGGCAAGGCCTGGACCAGGCCGGCACCACCAGCCGCAAAGCGACCTGGTTCGCTACCCTGCGCAATATCGCCCAGACTGCGCCGACACTGACCTGGCTGCATAAAGTCTGGAACAGGGAAACCACCGTACCCGGACTGCCGCTGGCCGAAACCGACGAGATCAATCTGGCCCTGGACCTGGCGCTGCGTCAGGCCAACGAGGCACATGACCTTCTCACCGCACAGCTCAGGCGCATCCAGAATCCTGACCGAAAGGAACGCTTTGCTTTTCTGCTGCCCGCAGTCTCGCCCGATCCGCTTGAACGGCGACACTGGTTCGAGTCCCTGGCCGATCTCAGCATTCGCCACCATGAAAAATGGGTAGTGGACGGCCTGCGCTACCTGCATCATCCGCTGCGCGCACAGGCGTCGCAGGCATTCGTCAGACCCGGCCTCGAAATGCTCAGGGAAATCCAGCAGACCGGCGATATTTTCTTTCCCAAGACCTGGCTCGACGCCACCCTGGGTGGCCACAACTCAGCCGAAGTCACCGCCATTGTGCGCGACTTTCTGAGAAGTCGTCCCGACGACTACCCGGTGCGACTGAAAATGCTCACTTTGCAATCGGCTGACGAGTTGTTTCGCGCTTCAGACATCCTGCGGAACTAAAGCTATTGGCCTATACGGGCTGATTACCATTCCCCTGTTATGTGTTAATATTTGCATCTGCATCAAGTTGGTAACCAAACTGCCTGATTATCAAGCAGTTTGTAGTCGGGGCCCAAAAAACTGCCTCGCTCATGAACGGTTCCGAATGCGTGTTGCCCCCGTGGCACTCCGCATTCGTGGATTTGGAGCGAAGCATGACTGGAATCTCGGCGTTGGCACAAAACCCAGACCCCATTCGTGGTCCGGCATTATCGACAGTCCCCGGTTTTTCTGCTTCCCCCAGTGTCGCGCATCAGTCTGACAAACAGTGAGCGCATTTCAGCAATTGCAGCTGCGGTTATCTGAGCGCTCCGCCCTGTCTGGCCAGTCACCGGGCCGTCAGTACTGGCTTAAATACGGCCTGATTTTCCTTGGAATTGCAGTTCTATTCCTGACGCTGATCGCATTCCATATTTATTCTTCGTACCTGACAACGCAGGCATCAGCGGAAACCAATGCCAAAAACCTGTCTCTGCTCCTTCAATCCAAATTAAGTCATGAATTCGAGGATGCTGCGCAGACGGTTACATCGGCAGCCGCAGAAATCGACCGGGATGCAATGCATCTTGAGAGGGTCAGCCGCTACCGTCCACAAGTGGCTCGCTGGTTGAAAACGCAGTTTCGTGAACTTTCGGCCTCTTCAGGCATCCGATTCTTCGATGCCAACGGCGACCGGCTCTACAGCAGCATCGAAAACGAAAGTGTCTTCAGCATAACGAATCGGCCGTACTTTCAGAAACTCAAGGAAGATTCGGCAAGCCCTGTCATTTTTTCAGAAGCATCTGAAAACGGGCAAGCATCCATGTTTGTTGGCAAAGCCGTCCGCGACAGCAATGGCGTCTTTCTTGGCATTGCGTCGACCCTGATTGACTTGGACCGGCTCAAGGAATATTTCAGACAAATTGACCTGGGAGAAAATGGCGTTATCGCTCTGCGGCGCCTTGACACTGGCGCTTCAATCGCACGGTTCCCCGACCTGGTCAAGGGTGATAGTACCCCCTTGGCGGACTCACCACTGCGACAGGCTATTCTCAAAGGAATGCCCAGCGGAGCTTTTGATATCACTTCACCTCTGGACGGAATCCGGCGCATGTATGGATACCGAACCATTGAAAAGTTTCCTGTCTTCTATGTTTCCGTCGCCATAGCCAACGACGACTTTCTGGCCGATTGGCGAAAAAACGCCGCGAGATCGCTGTTTCTGTCCTTGCTGTTTCTTGTCACCCTGGCTGCGGTGCTGAGCCGCCTTGCACGTACCGACATGCAGCGGCACAGTGCCTCGGATTTATTGAGAGCCAGCGAGGAATCACTGCATCAGGTGCAGCAGGTCGCTCATCTTGGCCACTTCAAGTATCACTTTAGTACTGACACATGGGAAAGCTCTGGAATTCTCAATGAGATTCTGGGGATAAAAGATGACTACCCACACGATATCGAACATTGGCTGGCCTTGATAGATGATGCGTTTCGCGCAGAATTTGAAACCTATTTGAACGCCGTCATTAAGAAACGCCTGCCGTTCGATCACCAGTACAGGATAGTCCGCCTCAGCGATGGCCAGAAACGCTGGATATACAACAAAGGCATCATTGCATTCGATGCGCAGGGAACCCCATTGAATTTGCTCGGCACGGTTCAGGACATCACAAAACTCAAGCAGGCCGAAGACGATCTGCGCCTTGCCGCCAGCGTCTTCATGAACAGCTACGATGGCATCATGATCACCGATCAACATAACGTCATTGTCAGAGCAAACCCGGCTTTCACACGAATTACAGGCTACTCGCGTGAAGAAGTGATCGGTCAGTCGCCCCGGTTTCTCGCCTCTGGCCGCCATGACTCGGAATTTTATGCCCGGATGTGGACATCGTTGAGGGAGCGTGACTTCTGGCAGGGAGAAATCTGGAATCGCCGCAAAGACGGTGAAATTTACCCGGAAATGGTCTCGATCTCAGTCGTTCGCGACAACGCGGGAAGATTGCAAAGTTATTTCGGCATCTTTTCCGACATCACTGAGAAAAAACAGCAAGAGGAAGACCTGATCAACGAGCGCCGTCGCCTCGCCGAAATCATAGAAGGTACTGGCGCAGGCACATGGGAATGCAACCTCCAGACCGGCGAGGTGGTCATCAACGACCGCTTGGCGGAAATGCTTGGCTACAGCCTGGCAGAACTCTCGCCGACCACGATGGATCTCTTCACCAGCCTCATGCACCCTGATGACGTAAGCGTCTCGCGAGAACTCATGGTCAAGCATTTCTCGAGAATAATTCCGTATTACGACTGCGAAGTTCGCATGCAACACAAGAACGGTCCTTGGCTCTGGACGCGAAACCGCGGCAAAGTAACGACGTGGTCCGCGGATGGCAAACCATTGCTCATGTCAGGGATCAGCCAGGACATCTGGGCCCAAAAGGCTACCGAGGAAATGCTCCAGGATGCGCGACAACAGGCTGAAGTCGCCAATATCGCCAAGAGCCGCTTCCTGGCAACCATGAGTCACGAGCTCAGAACACCGATGAACGGCGTTCTTGGCATGGCCCAGATGCTCCTGAAACCAAACCTGAAGAACTCCGAACGCAATGAATATGTCAGGATCATTCTCAATTCCGGCCAGACGCTGCTGAGCCTGCTCAACGACATCCTGGATCTGTCCAAGGTCGAAGCAGGAAAGATGGATATTGAGTCGACTGCCATGGAACCCTGGCAGATCATCCGCGAAACACAGTTGCTGTTTACTGAAGCGGCGAAGAAAAAGTTGTTGCTGCTCGAAGCCGGATGGTTAGGTGCGACTGATCAACGTTATCTCGGCGACCCCTATCGACTGCGGCAGATGCTCTCCAACCTGGTAGGCAATGCCATCAAATTCACCCGGCAGGGTCATGTTCGCATCGAAGCCCGCGAAATCGAGCGCGATGACAGGAATGTCACGCTTGAGTTCGCTGTCATCGACACCGGGATCGGCATTTCGAAAGAAACGCAGCCTCAGTTGTTCAAACCCTTCTCCCAGACCGACAGTTCGATCACACGGGAGTTTGGCGGAACCGGTCTTGGCCTTTCCATTGTGAAGAGGCTGGCCAATCTGATGGGCGGCGACATCGGTCTTGAAAGCGAACCGGGAAAAGGATCGCGTTTCTGGTTCCGCATCCGCTCGACGCTAATCGCGCAGCGTGTCGAGCGCCGCCGAACAGAACGCATCAATATCCAGGACATCAACGCCTCACTCATGCCCGTCAAGTATGCCGGCCGCATTCTTGTGGTTGAGGACAATCTTGATAACCGTGAAGTCATCGCGACTCAACTCAGCGAGTTTGGCCTGACGGTAATCTCCGCGATCGACGGACAGCAGGCGCTGGACATCATCACTAAAAATGGTGCAATTGACCTCATCCTGATGGATCTTCAGATGCCGGTCATGGACGGCTTTACAGCGACACAGCGTTTACGTGAATGGGAAGCGGAAAATAATCGAGCACGCCTGCCGATCGTCGCCTTGACGGCTGATGCCTTCGAAGAGAATCGCGGCCTATGCATGGCGGCCGGCATGGATGACTTTCTGACCAAGCCGGTTGTGATCGGAACCTTGAAAACCGTACTGAGCAGATGGCTGTCATCAAAACCGCAGGCTTCGGGTGATCCGGCCGCACCTGATCCAGCAGGAGAAGAAACTGATGCGATCCGTATCACGACGATTTTCCGCGAACTCGAGCCTTTGCTCGTCCATCACGAATATGACGCCGTCACACGCTTCAGGGAACTGCAGGAAGCAGTGGCGGGCACCCGCATGGCCGACGAGCTCGCCGAAGCCGGCCGGATGCTTGAAGACTTCCGATTCGATGCGGCACTCCAGTTACTGGCACCGATAGCGGCAAATCACTCAGGAGCAAACCAGGCACCATGAGCGATTCGCGCCGAACAATTCTGGCCATAGACGATACCCCAGCTAATCTGCATACGCTGGGAGCAACCCTCACCGAAGAATTCAGGCTGGTCATCGCCACCTCGGGCACCATGGGTCTGGCATTGGCCCGTCAATCTGCTCCTGATCTGATCTTGCTCGATCTGATGATGCCGGAGATGAATGGTCATGAAACTTACCGGCACATCAGTTCAGATACTCAACTGAAGTCGATACCCGTGATCTTCATCACCGCATTGGCCGAGAGCGATGCGGAGAGTGAAGGCCTGGCTCTGGGTGCCGCCGACTTCATCACCAAGCCGATCAACGTGAAAGTTGCCCGGCAGCGAATCATCAACCTGCTGGAACGGGAACGCCTGCGCAAGGAGATTGAACTGCACCGGGACCACCTGGATGCACTGGTCGAAGCGCGCACCAAGGCACTCTCACTGGCAAAGGAAGCAGCGGAGAGCGCCAATCGAGCCAAAACAGAATTGCTGGAAAATTTGAAATCCAGCGAAGAGCGGCTAAGGCTGGCAAAGATCGCCGCCAACCTGGGCATCTACGATCTGGATATCCCCACCGGAAATCTGGCGCTCGATGATCGGGCCAAATCAATCTGGGGCTTCGGGCCGGACGATCCCGTGAACTACGCTGCACTGATCCAAGGCATCCATGCCGATGACCGCATGGCCATGGAGAACACCATTAATCTTGCCATCAATCCTCATAGCAACGGCGAATACCATGCCGAATTCAGGGTGGTCAACCGCTCGGATGGCAGCGTACGCCATGTCGCCGCCAACGGTCGGGCGTCATTCATGGCTGAGAATGCAACCCGCGTGGTTTCTACGGTAAAGGACATTACGGAACAAAAGCGCCTGGAAAAACTGGTGATGGAACGGCGCAGCGAGATGGAGTTGCTGATACACCGGCAGATCGCAGTGCACACTGCGGCGGCAATCGCGCATGAACTCAATCAACCCCTGAACTCCATTTCCACGTACAGCGAAGTGGCGCTGCGCATGTTGCAGAGCGGCAAGGAAAACCGGGAAAAGATGGCGCATGCCCTCACGGGGGCAGTGGAACAGTCGCAACGTGCGGGACAGAAGTTGCATGAACTGCTCGATTTCCTGCACAAGGGGGAAATAGTGTCAGAGCAGATCGATCTAAACCAGGTTGTTCTCGAGTCGCTGGCCATGGCCGAGGAAAACGGCCACGGCGGGTTTCGACCCAGGCTGGAATTGGCACCCGATTTACCGGCAGTTCAGGCAAACCGCCTGCAAGTTCAGAAAGTTCTGATCAACCTGCTTCTCAACAGTTTTGAAGCGATGCGTGCCGCCGAAGTACCCAGCAACACCATTGCAATCAAAGTAAAAATCCTAGCAGAAGATAATATGGCAAAAGTGACAGTTCACGACACCGGTCCTGGCATTGATCCTGAAACATACAAGGGTATTTTTGAGCCATTCTTCTCCACCAAACCCAATGGCATCGGACTGGGTCTGGCAATCAGCCGCGCGCTTATTGAAGCGCATGGCGGACAACTCTGGGTCGATCAGAAGTTGAAGCCCGGCGCCGCTGTCCACTTTACCCTGCCATTTGCATCATGAACTATATCGCAACCATCTACGTGATCGATGACGATCCTGCAGTGCGGGATTCGTTGAAGCTCCTGCTCGAACAGGAGAATTACAACGTGGAAACTTTTGAGAACGCGAGCGAATTTCTGGCTGAATACAATCCGGTGCCCTACAGTTGTGCCATCGTGGATGTTCGCATGCCGGGAATCGATGGATTTCAGTTGCAGGCGGAATTGACGAGACGCGGCAACCTGCTGCCGGTTATTTTTCTGACCGGCCACGGCGATATCCCGCTGAGCGTTCGCGCTATCAAGATGGGCGCCTTGGACTTTCTGACCAAACCCGTGAGGGCTGATGCGATCCTGGGAACAATCCGGCAGGCATTAATGGAAAGCGAGCGACTCGGCAAGCAGGTCGATGAAATCCATAGCAATGAGGCACGCTTATCCTCCTTGACCGAGCGGGAACGTGAAGTAATGGCCCTGGCCATCAATGGCTTGAACAACAAGCTGATTGCACGCAGTCTGGGCATCAGCCACCGCACCGTGGAAATTCACAAGGCGCGCCTTCTGAAGAAAGCTGGCGTGGATAACTTGTTTGAACTGGCTCGTATCGTCGACACCAACGGATTCCGTGCCTGAAAATCTGCTGATGACCGGAGAAATGGCCGGTATCCAATATCTGTTGCGGCAGGCGGGATTGCTCTCGGTTCTTGCAATCCTTGCCATGGCTGGCGTCGCAGCTGATCTGGTGGATTTTCCGCCCGGGTTGCTGGCGCATATCAGCAAGCGCTTCGGCGCCGACGCGACCACCCGCATGAGCAACTGGCAGAAACTTGTTCGGCAGATCAAGGCAACCGACCTCGCGGAGAAAACACCCGGCAAAGAGAAGTTCGGGCAACCGGCCTCGGCTTCCTCCGTCTTCGGCCGGGTCAATCTGTTTTTCAATCGCCTGCCCTACAACACCGACCAGGCGCTTTGGAACGTGCCTGACTACTGGGCCACGCCGGTGGAGATGCTGGGCATGAATGGCGGCGATTGCGAAGACTATGCCATCGGCAAATACATGACGCTCAAAGAACTGGGGGTACCCATCGACCGGTTGCGGATTACCTACGTGCGCGCACTCAGCCTGGGCGTTACACACATGGTCCTTGCCTACTATCCCGATCCCGATGCCGAACCGTGGATTCTCGACAACCTGACCAACGACATCAAGGTCGCTTCGGCACGAACCGACCTGGAGCCTGTTTTCAGCTTCAACGACGACGAACTCTGGTCCGGTAGCACCGTAAAAAAGCAAGGCGCAACTCAGATCCGTCTATGGAAAACCCTGCTGGACAAGCTGGAGCAGGAGAAACGAATGTAACCAGGAGCGATTGAGCGTGAGCAACCTGCCCACACCGATCGGAAGCACCAAGAATGCATGCGGTTATTGCACAGGAGTGACGACATGACTTTGCGCGGCCAGTTGTTTTCGGGGATATCGGCAATTCTTCTGCTGATTTTCGTCGGCCTTTTTTTTCTGTCCGGCCAGGCTTCCCGGGCATATCTGGAACAACAGCTGGCGTCGCATGCATCTGACAACGCCACGGCACTGGCGCTCAGAATCTCGCCGGCACTCGCCAAGAAAGACATGCCCCTCGTCGAAATTGTGGTGAGCTCCATCTTCGACCGCGGCTATTTCCAGCGCATTGCCATCGTTTCCGAGCATGGGGAAACCTTGATCGCGAAGGAACTGCCCATTGTTGTAGAAGGCGTTCCACAATGGTTTTCAGATCTCATGCAGCTGGAAATACACCCCGGCGAAGCCCTGCTCACCGCCGGCTGGAAGCAGTTCGGAAAAGTCGTCGTGATCAGCCAACCCACCCTCGCCTATCAGCATCTCTGGCGCAACGCACAGGAAACGTTTTATTGGCTCTTCGCTGCGATGCTCGCCTCGACCGGACTGATGTATCTGTTTCTGCGCGTCATCCTGCAGCCGCTGCGCAATATTGAACTGGCGACCAAAGCGATGTGCGAGCGGCGTTTTGAACAAATCACCACCATGCCGGCGGCGAAAGAGCTGCGGCAAGTTGTCATTGCCATGAACGACGCCTCGCACAGGGTCTCAAAAATGCTTGATGCCGAGGTCGAGAAGGCCGAACGCTACCGCAGGGAAGCCTATTTTGACGAAGTCACCAAACTGGAGAACCGCCGCAGTTTCGACCTGCGTGCCGCCGAAGCATTCAACGGTTCGCTGAAGTTTTCGGATGGCTTGCTGTTGATGTTCGAACTGGATGGCTTCAAGGAATTCAATACGGAACACGGTTATCCTGAAGGAAACAAGCTTCTCTCAAAGATCGCCCAGCAGGCCGTGGAACAACTCGGGCCATCCTGCTCGATCATGGCGAGGATCAGCGGCGCCGGGTTTGCCTTCATCTACCTGGATGGCGACCGTGACAAATTGAATCTGCTGGTCAGCAAATTCAAGGCAGACGTACTCGACAAGACCGTTCCTGTCTCCATGTCCTACGCCATCGGCGGAGCAGAGTTTGCGTCCGGGGAAACCCGGCCGGTGGTATTCGACCGAGCCGACATCGCATTGGAAAAAGCCCGGCAGCAAGGGCCACGGCAATACGAGCAGATCTCGTTGTCGAACCGGGTGGCGACGCCCGTCGGCTGCAAGGCCTGGCATGAACTCCTGGAAGATACTCTGACCAACAACCGGCTGAAGCTCCTGGCACAACCGGTCGTCTCCGTCGCCGACGGCAAGATCCTCAACCATGAACTGACCGGCGTGCTGCTGGATGCCAAGGGCGACACCCTACCGGCCGGAATGTTCATCCCCATGGCGCAGCGCTACAACTTCATGGTGCGCATCGACAAGGCCATCATCGAAATGATTCTCGGGCAGATGAATGCGCTCGCAGCCCGGGGAATCCACGAGATCGGAATCAACCTGTCGCTGCAGAGCATGGAAGACGTCCCCTTCCAGAAGTGGCTCCAGGAACGCCTGGTCGCAATAGGCAGAGAAGCCTGCAGCAGGCTGTCCTTCGATCTGGCAGAACTTGCGTACGGCCGAAATGCCAGGCCCATTGAAGCCTTGAGAGAACTGACGGCGAGCTGCGGCGCCAAAATCTGCATCGACAATTTCGGGCTCAACGCCAACTCGCTCGACCTGATGCGCCGTGTCATACCGAACTACGCCAAGCTCTCTCGCGGTCTGGTCACTGAGTTGCTGGCCAATCAGGACACCCAGCGCCTTGTCGACTCGATCGTCCAGGTCGCCAGATCCCTCGACATCACGGTCATAGCCCTGGGCGTTGAAAACCAAGCAGAACTGACCGCAGTAACAACTGCCGGCGTCAATGCCGCACAAGGCTACCATCTCGGCAAACCCGGACCGGTTTGAACCTCGTTCTGACGCTGATCGTGGATATCGCCTTCGAACTTGATGCAGAAAACGCCAGCAGGCTGACGCAAGAAAGCGGCCTGGTGATGGTCATGCCCTACACGGACGCCGACATGGCCAGGCGCGCCGCCCAACTCCTGGCCAGGCGTGCGGCCTGCGACGGCCTCCTGCTCGCCGTGCAGGATGCAGAAAGAGCGGGATTCATCGGCGTGGCAAACCGAATCTTCAGGGCATCCAATTCCGCCCTGTTCGGCTACGTGGCTCAGGACGCCTTCGCCGGACGAGAATGGGGCAAGCGTGTGATCGCTGCATTTCGCGAGCAAAAGCATGGCTTGCTTGGCTTCAACGACGGCAAATGGTCAGGACTCCTCGCTGCATTTGGCGTGGCCAGACGCGCCTGGGCCGAGCAGAACTACGCCGGCGACCTGTTCTTTGCGGGATACACATCGCATTACGCCGATGTCGAACTTACCCTGCTCGCTCTCGAGCAGGGCGCCTACGCCTACGATCCCAACTGCGTGATGATCGAAGTCGATTATGAAAAAGAGGGGAAACCGGTTAACCCAACCGATCAGAAGATTTTCACCGACCGCAAGCATACCGGGTTCGATCGAAAGGTCAGTTCCGAGCGGCTGCTATCGCTCTTCAGCTGACCTCATCCAACGCCAACAATCGTACTGAGCCGCTTAAACATCAACTGGCCAATCCGCTCCGGCGCGAACTGACGTTCTGCGAACTGCTTCACCCGTGCCGCGAAAGACTTGTCCCGTGCTGCTTCCTGCGTAGCACGCATCTGGCGGGCGGCATCGGCGATATCAGGCTCGGCCCACCAGGCGGCATCGGCCTCGGTGATAAATGGATATTCGTCCGGTAGCACGGCCTTGCGTTTCCACTTCACCGGGAATCCTGTCTTCGCTGTCAGAAAATCCACGTTCCCGGAAAAATTCGTTCCCACCACCGGCTTGCCGAAGAGCATTGCTTCTGCAAGTGTTCGACCAAAACCTTCGGAACGGTGCAGCGATAGATACGCATCGCAGGCGTGGATCAATCCCAGCACCTCGCCGCGATCCAGCGTTTTGTCGATCAACACGATGCGCGAATCCGCCTTGCAAGCGCGCAGAAAGCGCTTCCAGACGGCATTCCGCGGATTGCTGTTCATCGTCTTGAGCACCAGCGCAACGGAATCATCCCCTGCAGGAAAGGCACGACTGAAAGCCTCAAGGGCGGCAAACGGATTTTTGCGCGCGAGGTAGGAATTGAAATCGAATACGTACAAAAACAGGAAGCTTCGAACCGGCAATCCCAGCGCCCGGCGTGTCGGTGCCGACAGCGGCTTGACCCGGGCCACACTTGCCGGCAGCGGCATCAGTTGAACCGGCGTCGCGGATTGTTGCTTCAGCTTTACGGCACGCGCTGCCGCCTTGGCATACATCTCCCGCGTAAACTCCGTCGCCGCCCAGACTTCATCGACAAGATCAAAGGCAACTTCCCATTTGCCCGGCCAGACCGGCAGTTCCCAGGGCCACCAGCCGATGTTGTAGCGTCCACCGAACAAGGACAGGCCGCGCTCCAGGAACACACGCCCGGTATCGAATCCCGTCAGACAAAACAGGTTGAATGCATAGGGCGCCTCGTCTTTCTTCGTCACATGTGCCGCCAGCTCCTGGTCGGCCTGGCGCAGCTGATTGCCCGGATGAATATTCACCACGGCGAACGGAATGCCGACAGCTTCGCACGCCGCTACCGCCATGCGCACATCTTCGCCGATGCCCAACTCGCCGAAGGCAAAACCGATCAGGTTCAAGCCGAACGGTCGCGGCCCCGAATTCAATTGCCCGGCTTCATTCGTCGCAGCCGAGAGCAAACCGTCCCGTTCAATCCACCAGATCTGGTGCCGCGGCTGGTTCTGTCTAGCGGTATTCAACCACTCTGCCAAACCGGAAAACCCCTGCAAGGTGCGCACATCGCACGTCTGTTGCAGATCGGCGCGCAGCAGCCACACCAGCAAGCCGAAGCGTGGCAGTTGCACATCCGGATGCCCCTGCGGCGTGATCGGCCGTCTCAGCCACAGCCGCCAGCGTGGCGTGATCAAAGGTGCCAGGCCGAGGCTGGGCACCCCGACGCAAAAAAACCACGCCATGAAGCGCTGATGCACTTTCGGATCGCGCAAGTCAAATGCCGCCTGCAAATCCGAGCCGGAGCGCCAGATGAAAAACATCAGCCAATTCAGCATCGGCCCCGGTGCGCCCTCCTCCTGCGCAAAAAACGGCGGTGTCTCATCCAAAGCCGCCAGCGTCCCGGCATCGACCACGTCGGTCAGATGGTGTTCCTTCAAGCCATGCGCAAAAAACCAGGCGATGCCCTGCCACAGACCTTCCTCGGTGCCGACATCAAACGCATCTCGCAAATCAGGCCGACGTCCGATCAAGTGGCGCAGTGCGACAGTCATGCCGAAGTGGCCATGACTCGGCCAATCCGGCAGCAGGGCGAACAGATTGGCGCGTTCCCAATCGCTCAACCCCGGCCAGTTGAGGATCGTGTCGACGCGTTGTCGAAGCAATGGTGCTTTTGAAGCAGAATGCTTCAAGACAGCCATCAACCCGGTCCTTTGATGACCAACACCGTATTTGAAATCGCCGTCAGCGAAAGCCCGTTCGAATCGTCCTCGCGGATTTCGAGCAGCCGGCAGCCTTTCCGGTTGATCAACTCCAGTAGCGCTGCCTGGGGAAAATAATGCATCTCCATGTCGGTCGAATTCTGCTTGCTCAGATACTCGTCGATCTGGAAGCGGTAGCCCGCCTTGTAGGTCGGCACCTGGAAGAATGCGATGCCACCTGGCCGCAGCTGCACCAGCAAGTCGCCCAGCAGGCGTGCCACCACGGGCGGCGGATTGTGCTGCAGCACGATGCGCGAATACAGCACATCGAATTCGCCCAGGCCGGCGATGGCATCGATCGAATCCAGATGCTGCAGCCGGACATTATTAACGCCCTCGCTGCGCAAGTGTTCCTCGGCCACGCTCAAATGCGCCGCCGAAATATCCACGGCGATCACTTCTTCAAAGCGTGTCGCCAGCGCAGCCGTCACCCGCCCCACCCCGCACCCTAGCTCGAGGCAGCGTGTCCAGCTCTGAGCAGACACTTGCGCCCGCGCCAGGGTCGCATCGAACATCTTCAATTCGGTCTCACCGCTGGCGTAAAACGGCTCGCGGTTCATCTGGAAGTTTTCCTGGAAGTAACTGTCCTTGGTCAGCACCGACCAGTGCGGCTCCGTGCCACCCAGATGATGCCATTGGGCGCTGACCTTGGCGAACAGAGCCGCCAGCTTCTCAGGTGGGGCTACCAGTTCCACCTGCATCGGCGGACCATTGAAGGGCGGTCGCGGCGGACGTGGCGGTTGGGAATCCTGATTCTTTTCGCGGAATTCCACCGAATTGACAAACAGCTCGCGCAACTCGCGCAGATCCTTGACCTCGGCGGCGTAGTGCGCCACCACCGTCTCACTTTCCGGCTCACGCCCCAACAGCAAGCGGAAGGCAGCGACCACGTCGTCCCGGCTAATCATCGCATCAAACGATCAAGGTTCAATTCAAGCTCCCGCATGTCTTCATTCCAGCATTTGCATCATCAAGCCGTGCCAAAGCGCGCCATCGATCTCACCCAGTTTTCCGCTTAACCGCACCTTGTCGATGCACCGCAACTGATCGAGCAAAATGCGCGCCGGTTTTCCGTTGAATTCCAACTCGGGCCGACAGCCGAGTGCCTGGCCCCGGCTTGTAATGGGTGCAACGATAACACGCGGCAACGCCGCATTCATATCATCGGGTGACACGACCAGCGCCGGACGAGTCTTCTTGATTTCGGTGCCGACCGTGGGATCAAGATTGACCCAATAAACCTCGCCACGCCTCACAAGTGCGCTGGAATTTACCATTCCCACTCATCGCTTTCGGCAACAGGTGGCATGCCTTCCCAGGCATCGGCATCTTTTTCGACACGGTAGCCGTCGTACCACCCCAATCGAGCAGGTTGAAGCCGCTCGATCACGATTTTTGTACCTTCAAGTCGCAAGTCGATCTCGTCGGCAATGCCACATTCGGCCAGTAGCGCGGCCGGTATCAGGACACCGCGCGAATTGCCTATTTTTCTGATTGTCGTACGCATGATCTTTGGCTCCGGAATCAGGACACGCCCCAATGTTGTTACTTTGTTATTACATCAAAAAAACTGAAGCAAAGCAAGGACATTTACTCGGTCACAAGTCATGCCTGCGTTCGATCAATCAACACCTTCAACAAGGCCGAGGTGACACACCCAATCGCTCATCCTGAGAAAGTCGCAACCTGACCTCATTGAGATCTCTCTCAGCAATCAATTCCGCAACTTCATCAACCATCGTCTCGACATGCTTTCGCAAATCCATAGGCCCCTTGGTTTGAGCATCAGCCGCCAGCAATTCATCAACGTACGTCAGTAGCCATTCCTTCGGGGCGCTGCCCAAGTGCCTTGCCAGCACCTGCATCCCCTCCATGATCACCGTGCGCCTCATGCGCAGCGTGATGCAATCATCGTGCAGACGGGAACAAGCCTGGACGACATCGACAAACCCGATGCGCTCCGGAAAAGCCAGAAACGCCCTCAGCCAATAATCAAAGTCGAAGGCTGTTTTCAATTTTTCATCGAACTTGCCGAGCAACACCCACATCGATCGGCGAAAGAACACCGTCGGCTGGCAAATGAAGCAGCCCTCAGCAAATTGTCTGACAGGCGTCGATGGCGGCAGGGTGGGATAAAGGTTCAGCAGCTTCCCGGAACCGTCAATGTGTTGGCCCTGGCCATACACCATCAACCAGCCCGGGTTGGCTTGCAGCGCATCAAAAGCACGCCGGACCGCTCCCGGCGCATACAGATCATCCGAATTCAGCCAGCCCAGAATCGTGCCGCGTGCCTGGCTCATGGCGCCATTGAGTGCCTGGGCCGGCCCGTTATCCTTCTGCGAAAACCAGCGCAAACGGCTGTCTTTCACCTGGCGCGCCTTCAGCAATTCGACCGTGCCATCACCCGACCCACCATCGGCAACCACCAACTCGATATTCGGATAATCCTGCCCGAGAACGCTGTCGATCGCTGCACCGACGAACTTCGCCTGATTGAGCGAAGGCATGACTATCGAGATCAACGGAGAAGTCTGCATGTCATTGTTAATCGGCTTAACACCCATCGCTCTAGGTATGGGTGAGCACCGAGCAAGCGAAGATCACACTGATTGAACCAGCGTGCCTGCGAATAATTGTACTGATGAAAGACTCCACGACGACGACTTCTCAAGCCGCCTTCAGAACGAAATCCACATGCACTGCATCATAGGGAAATTCGAACCCTGTCACGCTCCGCACGATCATCCCCACGGCCAAGAGTGCATGCACATCGGAATGAACGCCACGCACATCACGCCCCACTCGCCGCGCAATCTCCCTCAGCGCGAGAGGCCCGGCACCTGTCATCATCTTCAGAATGTCCCAACGCAGCGGCGTCAGCGTGCTCCAGAGAGCACGTTCGTCAGCAAAACCGATGAAGGATGGCAATCGCTTACCGGTTGTCATCGCCTGCTTGAAACGCGCATTGATTGCATTGCGTGAAGCAACTCCAATCGTCACGGTATTTGTCATTCGGCATCTCCCCATTCATCTACGTCAGCCCAGAAATCCGCCAATAATTGTTCCAGCGTTGTAAAAATGTAGGGCACCTCAACCTCGTCACGGTGAATATGATCACCTTTTCCAGACTCGTTATCGAAGCGCAGCACACACGCACCATCCACCACTTAAGCCAAACTGTACTTCAGGTCATGCTTACTTCCAGACACCTTGGCCGGCACCCGGTACACGCGCAATGCAACAAAAGAGCGGTCTCCCTGCGGGTAGCGATCATCGAGGATCAGGACGGCTTGCATGTTGTAAATATTAGCAACAGTCGGTGATGTTGTAAAGCAATACAACATCACATGGAAGGAGCACGCTCCATACCACTGACAAAAAAACAACCGCCCTACCCAACCCGCCTCCCCTCCCGCCTCCCATGCATCTCATAGTGATGCCATCCGGAAGACGGCTGGAAAGTCGGTGGCACAGAGGATTTCCTGGAATTAAGCGATGAGGAAGCGCAACTCGTAGCACTCAAACTTTCGCTGATTAGCGCAGTAAAGAAATCACGGATCAAGCGGAAACTATCGCAAGTTGATCTGGCTCAACGCATGAAATCGAGTCAATCGCGCATTGCCAAAATTGAAGCGGGAGATGCTTCAGTATCGCTTGACTTGATTGTCCGAGCGCTCATCGCAAGTGGCGCCAAGACGCGCGATATTCAGGCGGCGTTTACCACAAGTGAATAGCATCAACTCACTTGAACACAGGCTCGCCCTTTGGACACATCGTCAGCCGTGACCGGCTTCGGCATGCAACTTCAACCCAAGTGCACCGAGGACTTTAAGGATGGTGTCGAAGCTTGGGCTACGCTCACCGGAGAGTGCTTTGTAGAGACTTTCGCGAGATAGCCCGGCATCGCGCGCGACCTGTGACATCCCCTTGGCGCGAGCAATATCGCCAAGTGCTTTGGCAATGAATGCAGCATCTCCGTCAGCTTCATCAAGGCAAGCTTCAAAATAAGCAGCCATTTCCTCCGGTGTTCTGAGGTGTTCGGCAACGTCATAGCGAGTGGTAACGATCTTAGTCATGGTTGCTCTCCGAAATATTACGTGCAAGACGTAGTGCAGACTTGATGTCCTTGGCTTGTGTGGTCTTGTCCCCGCCAGCCAGTAGAATGATCAGCTCACGTCCTCGTTTCTTGAAATACACTCGGTAACCGGGGCCGTAATTAATACGCAACTCCGAGACGCCTTCGCCAACCGGCTGGACATCTCCTGGATTTCCAGCTGCAAGCCGTTCAATTCTTGCTTGGACGCGCGCTCTGGCCTGCAGGTCATGCAAGTCGTCAAGCCATTGAGCGAAGAGAGCAGTCTTGCGAATTTCCATCACGGCGCAACTGTAGCCTAATGGCTACATGTTGTCAATGCGTGCGCATAGCAAATACAAAAGCTCAACATCACAGAAAAAAGCCCGGCTCCAAATAGGTGCGAACCGGATTACCCTACCCTACTCTCCTCCCGCCTCCCATGTAGCTCATAGTGATGTCAGCGAGCAGGTATGGCAATGCGAGTTGCTTGACAATGCTATTGCTAGACAATACTATTCTGCAATGATTAAGTCTTTCTCTTTCGCCGACAAACATACTTCTGCTGTCTTCGAGGGCTACCAGGTTAAACGGTTGCCCAAGGAAATTCAGAGTACGGCAAGACGAAAGCTGAAGATGATTGACGCGGTGGCGACTATCGACAGCCTGCGGGTTCCGCCCGGCAACCGGCTGGAGCTACTTAAGAAAGATAGGGCCGGGCAGTGGAGCATCCACATCAATGACCAGTGGCGTATCTGCTTTCGCTGGATTGATAGCGATGCTGAGGATGTCGAGATTACGGACTATCACTAGGAGAAATCGAATAATGGGCATTGCACGCGAACAACTAAAGAGCACGAACTTTCGGGATGTCGCTACCGGCCGCCGGCTTGCGCCCGTTCATCCTGGAGAAGTGCTGATGAATGATTTCATTGAGCCGATGGGCATAACCCGCTACAGGGTGGCGAAGCTGGCCGGAATGCAGCAGCGCCGCATCGACGAGATTTGCGCCGGGAATCGCTCGATTACAGGCGACACCGCCTTGCGCCTGGCCCGCCTCTTCGGAATTGACGCTGCTTTCTGGATGAATCTGCAAGCTCAGTACGACCTTGAGACTGCTGACAGAAAACTGCACAAGCGAATTGAGGCCGAAGTAACTCCCCTGGCGATTGCCGCGTGATGAATTTGCCGCATCTGGGGGAACCGCCCTACCCCACCCGCCTCCCATGAAGCGAGTAACCGGCGAAACGGTGAGCATGATTCTCGCGTTGGGGTTGGCCTGATGGAGACGTTCCCTCAGGAAGCCGACGGGCATTGGGCATCAGAGTGCTTCAGTGCAGAACGCGGCCGGGGTGACGATCCGCGTGTGCCCAATGTGCTCACGCTGCAGCAGTCCCGCGCGATAGTCTCCAGTCACTAGTTTGACTGTGTCAATAAATCCGCCGATCTGCCGATAAAGAGATATCTTTGTTCGACAGGAGACGGCGATGGAAATGTACGACGACTTGCAAAGATATCTTGATCATTTGTGTGGTGCATT
>JBAYVV010000053.1:0-24046 GCA_041674465.1 Sterolibacterium sp. | reverse complement strand
CTTGTCGAGGGCAATTGCCGCAAGTCGGCACCCCTCTTCCAGATAGACGCCACCCTTGATGAGAATCCCATGGCGCGCTGCCGCCGCGAGTCCGCTGACGATGGTGACCGGCGTCGAAATGACGAGCGCGCAAGGACAGGCGATGACGAGGAGCACCAGGGCTTTGTAGATGGCGTCGAACCAGGGAGTTCCCATGAGCATGGGCGGTATCAGGGCCATGCCGAGGGCGAAGACGAACACCACCGGCGTATAAATCCGAGCGAAGCGGTCGACGAAGCGTTGCGTCGGCGCTCGCGCGCCCTGTGCCTCCTCGACCACGTGGATGATGCGGGCCAGCGTCGAATTCGTCGCCGTGGCGGTCACCCGGTACTCGAAGGAGCCGGATTCATTGATGGTGCCGGCGAACACCGGATCGCCCTCAGCTTTGTCCACGGGCAAGCTCTCTCCGGTAATCGGGGCCTGGTTGACCGCCGAGCGGCCGGACACGATCACCCCGTCCAACGCGATGCGCTCACCCGGGCGCACCCTCACTCTGGCATCCAGCGACACCGAAGCGGCAGCGACCTCGGCCCAGCTCGCGTCGGCCTGGCGGACAGTTGCCGTTTCCGGGGCGAGCGCCATCAAGCCACGGATCGCGTTACGCGCCCGGTCGAGCGATTTGGCTTCGATGACTTCGGCCAGGGCGAAGAGGAACATCACCATGGCGGCCTCGGGCCATTGACCGATCAGCAATGCGCCCGTCACCGCGATCGACATCAGGGCGTTCATGTTGAGATTCAGGTTGCGCAGGGCGATCCAGCCTTTCTTGTAGGTAGGCAGACCACCGATGAGGATGGAGATGAGCGCCAGGACCGCTTCGATCCTGTGGTCGCCGCCGTCGAACCAATGCACGGCTTCGGCGGCTGTTGCCACTGCGCCCGACAGTGCCAAAGGCCACCATGCGGTCTTTTCAGATGCAGACGCTTTGCCAACGTCAGCATCCCCCTGGCGCTGGATCGCTTCCATGCCCAGCGACCGGATGGCCTCAATAGCCAGAGTTAATGTATCGGGGGCATGAGTAAAGGTCAGGGTGCGTTGCATCAGGTTAAATTCCAGCGCGCCGATGCCTTCGATTCCTGCCAATTTCCCACGGATCAGACCTTCCTCGGTCGGGCAGTCCATCTTGGCGATGGTCAAAGTCGTGCGAACGCCGCCCATGATCTGCGGCGTTGGCATGTCAATGGCAACGGTCTTGGCATTGCAGCCGCAGGTCTTTGATGCACACTCACTCATGTCAGGTACGCCTATCTACTGTTTGGGTATTGATCATTTAACACCCTGTAGTTACTATAGAGTCAAGTCTGCTGTGGAGAGATAAATGAGGAACGACATCAAGATTGGGGAGCTGTCTAGGCTGACGTTTTGCGCAGTGGAAACCATTCGCTATTACGAGCGCGATGGGTTATTGCCCTCGCCGGCGCGCTCGGAAGGTAATTTCCGCCTATACAGCAAGCCGCATGTCGAACGATTGTCGTTCATCCGCCGCTGCCGCACGCTGGACATGACATTGGATGAAATCCGTGTCCTACTGAGCTTTCGCGACGCTCCCAACGAGAACTGCCAAGCGGTCAATGAACTACTGGATGCTCATATTGGCCACGTGGCAACCCGTATCCATGAACTTCAGCGATTGGAAAGGCAGTTGAAAAGATTGCGCCGGCAATGTTCAGCGTCGCGGCAGGCCAAAGATTGCGGGATACTGCACGATCTTGAACAGCCGCTTACGAAGAGCGGCCGTGGTAAGACGCGTGTTGCTCATGTTCTTGGCACGCATTGATTTGGGGGTGCATCGGCTGGTAAATGAAACTGCCGCCAATTGTGCGAGGCCCTAGACAAGAAGACAATCCGCAACAATTCTATAAATCAGCAGCAGTCCGTTACGGCAGATTTCCGGTTATCGGAAGAATTCAGCGTCAAAGCTAATCATCGTCGTTCAGGGAATATATGCGCGGATTCGACACGGCTTGCGCCGCAACTCTCACAGGAGCTGCAGGCGCCGTGGCATGACGCCGCTTCAGGTTTGGGCGAGTCAAGCCTCTTTCCCCCTTCGACAACGTCTGTTGTACACCCTGCTCCGGACATTGATTTCAACGACTCCGCTGACCGCAATTTGCTGCCAAGCGTCAGTGGCGAAGGGCCGCTATGAAGCAGTTAAATTTCAGCGGCAGCCTTCTGGCGGCGAAATTGAAAGGGCTATTTTGACCTTGCCCCTGAACTCCGTAGTTCTTAACGGGACCATTATGCGGCTTTCTTCAACTGTGCCGCGAGCCAGTTTTTCTCGAACTGCATCGGGCTGATGTAGCCCAGCGTCGAGTGAAGTCTTCTGTGGTTATAGAACGTCAGCCAGTCGATGACCTCGTCCATTGCTTGCCGTCGGGTTTCAAATCGCATTCCATGCAGCCGACCAACTTTCAATGAACCCCACAAACTTTCAGTGGGAGCATTGTCCCAGCAATTGCCCTTGCGGCTCATTGAACTTCGCATGCCGTACCCGACCAAGGCTGCCTGAAACTCATGGCTGCAATACTGGCTGCCGCGGTCTGAATGGAATATCAAACCAGGTTCAGGGTGCCGCCGGAACCACGTCATACGCAGAGCATCGGCCACCAGACTGGTCTGCATGTGGGAGGTCATGCTCCAGCCGACTACTTGTCGGCTATGCAGGTCAATCACAGCGGCCAGGTACAGCCATCCCTCATCGGTTGGGATGTAGGTGATGTCACTAGCCCATACGGCGTCGGGCTGGTCTGGTTGGAAATTCCGATCCAGCAAGTTGGCGGCAATGGGAAGATTATGCTTGCTGTCCGTGGTGACGACATACCTGCGCTTGCCCCGAGCTTTGATGCCGTGCAGTTTCATGAGCTTCTGGATGCGGTCTTTGCCGACCCGCACACCTTTGGCGAGCAGTTCTTTCCAGATCCGGGGCCAGCCGTATTCGCCTTTGCTACCCGCATGTACTGCCTTGATGTGCGCCAGCACGGCTTCGTTACTCAGGCACCGGTCAGGCTTTGAAGGATCTTTGCTCTTCCCAGTAGCAATATGTTCAAAGTAGCCGCTGCCACTTACCCCGAGTACCTCGCATTGCAAGCTGATGGGCCACTGGTGCTTGTGCCGGGTGATCCAGGCGTACTTCACATTGATTCCTTCGCGAAGTACGCCGTGGCTTTTTTTAGAATATCGCGCTCCATTTTGACCCGCGCAAGCTCTGCTCTCAGCCGTGCCAGTTCCATCTGTTCGGCACTCACTGGCTTGGCGCCAGCCCCTACGAGCTTTCCCTGGCCAGAAAGACGCACCCAGTTTCCCAAGGTTGCCTCCGGAATACCCAAAATCTTCGCCGTCACTGCATTGGCTTGCCCAGCTTTCACCAGACGTACTGCCTCCAACTTGAACTCCAGGGTGTATGCCGCTCTCTTGCCTTTTCCTGTCATCACTTCGCATCTCCTTATCCGTGTAATTTACTCCCAGTTAAGAAGTACGTTTCTCAGGGGCAAGCTCATTTCGACTAGTCGTCATTCCGAGTTAGTCAACAATCCTCATCCCCCAACCCATCAACTGTCTTTCAAGTTGGGTTGCGGAAGCTATCATCGATCCATGCGTTCGCGCTGGCTTTGCTTAGTTTAAATCCCGGCTTCACTCTGACCTGGGCGAGTTCCTCACCATTGGCATCGTGCGCACGCAGAAGGGCATGGGGATCGTCTTCCTCGGTTACGATGTCAAGCGTAATGCTGATCCGTCCGGACTGCGCGTTAACCGTGATGTTCTGATGGTGCGCCGCATGCAGTTGTTGAACTTGGCGCTGGAGGAATTCCGAGGCTGTCTTGACCAGGGTGTTGAATGCAGATGCGTCAAGCGGCTTCGGGTTCTTTTTGTCACGCCCCATCGTCCATGGGCCAACCAATGCAGGCTCAGGTTCGCCGTCCTTGATCATCTCGACAGCCCATCCCTCATCGTCTTCGTTTTTGATGACGCGAGCGGTCCACCCGTTGTTGCACCATAGTCGCGCCTCTTTTACCAAGACGGGCATATCAGCCTCGGCGGCCTCGTTTGTTGTGTTCGATGTCATGGCTGAATTTTACTGCCTGCCAAGATAAAGGACTGCTGAAACCGCCCCAAGTTTGACTCTGGTCGCCCCCGCCAAGCAAGTTATCGCATAAACATGCGTCCGGAAACCCGCGCCAATAGAGGGGGTTGTGCGTAGGCGGCCTACGCACAAACAGAGAACGGAGAGCAAGTAGAGAGGGAAAACAGTCGAAATCCGGGTTCAGCAACCCTCGCCCACCTACGCACTAAATCCCGGAACCCCGCCAATACTGGCGTTCCGGGCAGGTAGAAAGAAGGCCAGAGAGAACTCTGGCCTTGAAATTTTGGTGGTGATGAGTGGACTTGAACCACCGACCCCCGGATTATGAATCCGATGCTCTAACCGACTGAGCTACATCACCAATTACCGCAAGAACAATACCAACGCCCTTATGGCAAGGGGGCGAATTATCCGGTGTGCATTCAAACCTTGTCAAGTTGGTCATCCTCCGCGACAATGCCCGTATGGAACACAAATGCGATATTGTCATTGTCGGCGCAGGCCTTGCGGGACTTTCCCTGGCTGTTGCATTGAGTTCGAGCCGCTGGTCCGTGGCTGTGGTGGAGGGGCGAGTGCCTCAACGCGCGGAAGGTCTCGATACGCGAATCTACGCCATCAGCCCGGCGAATGCCCGCTTCCTGGACAAGATCGGCGTCTGGCGACATTTCGATCAAGGGCGCATCGCGGCTGTGCGGAACATGGAAATCCATGGCGATGCCGGCGGCCGTCTGGACTTTTCCGCCTATGACAGTGGCGTAACAGAACTGGCCTGGATCATCGAAGCTTCGCTGATGCAGGAAGAGTTGTGGCAATCCGCGCGGCGTCAGGCCAAGCTTTCACTGTTCTGCCCGGCACGGCCACAGGCCTTGTCGATAGCCGAGGATGCCGCCCGCCTGACGCTCGAGGACGGCCGCAGCCTGTGCGCCAATCTGGTCGTCGCGGCGGACGGCGCCGACTCCTGGGTCAGGCAGGCTGCCGGCATCGAGGTTGAATTCAATCCCTACCAACAGATGGGCGTGGTCGCCAATTTTTCCTGTGAGCAACCGCACCATGACACGGCCTACCAGTGGTTCCGCGCGGACGGCGTGCTGGCCTATCTGCCGCTGCCCGGGGAGAACCGGATCTCGATCGTCTGGTCAACGCCGGACGCGCATGCCGGGGAGTTACTCGCCTTGTCGGAGGCCGAATTCTGCGAGCGCGTGGCGCAGGCTGCGCAACAGCGCCTCGGGACACTCAGCCAGCTCACGTCGCCCGCCGCCTTTCCGTTGCGTCTGATGCGCGCGCCGCAGATGGTGGCTGAGCGCCTGGCCTTGATCGGCGACGCAGCTCACGCCATTCATCCGCTCTCGGGCCATGGCATCAATCTCGGCTATCAGGATGCGCAGAAGCTGGCCGAACTGCTCTCCGTCTGCCCGGATTACATCGATTGCGGCGACCGGCGCTGGCTGCGTGCTTACGCACGGTCGCGCAGCGAGGAGGTGGTCGCGCTACAATCGGCAACGCATGGACTGCAACGCCTATTTTCGCCACGCAATGCAGCGCTGTCCGCGGTGCGCAATTTCGGGTTGAACCTAACCAACGCCCTGCCGGTCTTAAAGGACACCATGGTGCGCTACGCACTGGGATAAGACCTCAAATTTTTTTCACTACTTGGAGCCTGCATGTTGAACAAATTTCTCGCCTGCGCCCTGGCTGCGCTTTGTCTTGCCATCAGTGCCGCACGCGCCGATGAAGCGGAGATCAAGAAATCCGTGGCTGTCCTGTATGGCAGCAACGTCAAGGTTAACGCGGTGCGCAAGGCTGAAGCGCTGGGCTTGTACGAAGTTCAGATTGGCAACGAAATCCTCTATTCCGACGAAAAGGGCAGCTACTTCGTGCAAGGCGACATCATCGACGTCAAGGGGCACCTCAACCTCACCGAAGCCCGCCGGAACAAGCTCGCGCAAATCAAGTTCTCCGAACTGCCGCTGGAACTGGCGGTGAAGACAGTGCGCGGCAACGGCAAGCGCGTCTTTGCAAGTTTCGAGGATCCGAACTGCGGTTATTGCAAGAAGCTGGCGAAGGAACTCGTCGGCATCACGGATTTCACGATGTACACCTTCATGATTCCAATTCTTTCGGCGGATTCGGGAGAGAAATCCAAGGCGATCTGGTGCGCCGCGGATCGCTCAAAATCCTGGAACGACTGGATGGTGAATGGGATTGAGCCACAAGCCGCCACGTGTGCCACACCGATCGACAAACTCCTTGCACTGAGCCAGAAGCTCAATGTGCGCGGCACGCCGGCGATTTTCTTCAGCAACGGAGAAAGGATCCCGGGCTTTGTGCCCGCGGCCAAGCTGGATCAGGAACTGAATCGCATCGCCGCGCTGAAATAGCCCCCAGCCGGGTGTACCGGCGGGGCCGGGTCTGACTACTTGCCTGCCTGTGCCTGTCTACTTGGCGGCCACTTCGACGATCTGCGGCGTCAGCACGGTCAGGATGTCGTGCGGATGGACCCCGACCAGATAGCCACGCCGCCCGCCGTTGATATACACCAGCGACAGATCAAGGATGCTTTTTTCCATGCAGATCAGCAGCGGCTTCTTGATGCCGAAGGGCGAGGTGCCGCCGACCTGGTAACCAGTGTGACGGTGTGCCGTTTCCGGCGTACAGGGAACAATCTTCTTGGCCTCCAGTTGGCGCGCCAGTTCCTTGGTCGACACCTGGCGGTCGCCGTGCATCAGGACGATCAGGGGATGCCCGGCCTCGTCCTCCATCACCAGAGTCTTGATCACGCTATGCTCGGGAACATTCAGTTCGCGCGCCGACACACTGGTGCCGCCGTGCTCCTCGTACTCGTAGAGGTGATTGGAATGGGCGACGTGATGTTTGCGCAAAAACAGCGTCGCAGGAGTTTCGGGGGCATGTTGTTCGGGTTTCATGGCAGGCGGCAAGCGGTAGAAAACGAAACAAGTTTAGCGCGGATTCATCCTCTGGGGTGATGCACTGCATGCAGTTGCTTGAGGCGCTCGCGGGCGACATGGGTATAGATCTGTGTCGTTGATATATCGGCATGGCCGAGCAGCATCTGCACCACGCGCAGATCGGCACCGTGGTTGATCAGATGCGTGGCGAAGGCATGGCGCAGCACGTGCGGCGAAATCGGCTTGACGATTCCCGCAAGTTTCCCGTAGCGCTTGATCAGGGTCCAGAACATCTGCCGGCTCAGCCCGGCGCCTCGCGCCGTGACGAAGATTTCGTCGCAGTTGCGCTGCTTCAGCAGCGCCGGACGCGCCTCCTGCTGATAGCGCAGTAGCCACTCGACGGCAAGTTCTCCGAGTGGCACCAGGCGCACTTTGTCACCCTTGCCGCGAACACGCAGTACGCCATCGTTTACGCTGACCTCGAACATCTTCAGTCCGACCAGCTCGGCGACGCGCAAGCCGCAGGCGTAGAGCAGTTCGAGCATGGCACGGTCACGCAGGCCGATCGGCCGTTTGGTATCCGGCGCCGCCAGCAGCCTTTCCACGTCCTCCTCGGACAATGTCTTGGGAAAACGTTGCGGCATCGGTGGCTGCTCAATGTTGAGCAAGGGATCGCGCGTGATGGTTCCTTGCGTCAGCAAGAAACGGTAGAAGCGCCGCAAAGCCGCATGCAGGCGGCGCTGGCTGGCTGGCTTGGGTTGAAGCGCTGCGGGACGACGAAACAGGTGCGCCAGATACGCCTTGATCTGCTGTTCATCCGCCGCAACCAGGGTGCTGTTGTTTTGCGCAAGCCAGCCGCCGAATTGGGCCAGGTCGCTGCGATAAGCGCTCAGGGTATTCTTTGCCAGGCCATCCTCAAGCCACAGATTGTCGCAAAACTGGTCCAGCAACTCGCTGTCAGCCGCCGCTGGCGAGTTCTCCGTCATCGGGGCTGCTCATGCGCCAGTAGCCAGCGCTTGATTTCCAGCAACAGGCCGCCGCGTTCGCGAGCAAAGCCACCCAGACCACCGCCGCTGGCAATCACGCGGTGGCAGGGTACGGCCAGCGGATAGGGATTGGCGCCGCAGGCATTGCCGACCGCGCGCGGGCCGCTATGAATCGATGCGGCCAGTTCGCCATAGGTGCTCGTCTTGCCGCACGGGATAGCGGAGATGCCCTGCCAGACGCGGCGCTGGAACGGCGTGCCGGCGGGCGCCAGAGGCAAGGCAAAGGCAAACTGGGAATTCCTCAAATAGGCGGACAACTGGCGCACGGCCTCCCGCGCGAGCGGGGTTTTGGGTGAAATGGCTGCACGCGGTTCAAGAAATTCGATGGCGAGAATCTCGTCGTCGTTGCAGCGCAGGCCCAGGGCGAAACCGGGGGCCGCTTGAGGATCATAGACAACGGCTTGATAATCGGAGGCAGTCATGATGATTCGGGGCAAGTGATAATTCGCACATTTTGGTTGGCGCAACCGGATTCCGCAAGCCGGGCAAGCCCGACGCAACATCGTACTGTGCCTGAGCCGCTAAAATCGTTAAAATTCGGGCTTGATCAAGCCCGTTCGAGGATGCACCACATGTCCCAATTCATGCCCCAATTCAATTCGATTCACGCCCGCCTGCTCTGCGCAGCAGCCGTCCTGGCACTCAGCGCCCCACTGGCGCAGGCGCTGGGAACCAAGCCCGTCGAAGACGAGGAAAAAATCATCGACCGCATTCACCCCGTGGCGCGCGTCGAGATGGCTGCCAAGCCGGCCGCTGCGCCTGGCGCCAGAAGTGGGGAAGAGATCGTCAAGGGCGTCTGCAACACCTGTCATCAGACCGGCGTTGCCGGTGCACCGAAAATCGGCGACAAGGCCGCCTGGGCGCCGCGCCTGGCTCAGGGCCTGGATGGCCTGGTGAAATCGGCCACCGCCGGCAAGAACGCCATGCCACCGAAAGGCGGCGCGGATCTGACGCCTGCTGAACTGACGCGCGCCATCGTCTTCATCAGCAACAAATCGGGCGCCAGTTTCAAGGAACCTGCCGACAAGAAGTAGGTTCGAGTAGGTTCGAGCCAGTTCGGGTAAGTTCGGCAGGCAAACTGCTGCCGGCTATTTCAAGAGGCCTTTCACCAGCTTGACTTTCTCTGCATTGGCGACAGTGATTTCGCCTTTGTTGCCCTTGAGGTTGCCGCATTCGCATTCGGCCGGCGTGTAAGGTACCGAACTGACGACGAAACCACAGTCGACGCATTCATAGAACACGTTGCCGCCCGTCGGCAAGGCCGCTCCGGCTTCATGGGCAACCGGTTCGAAGCGATAGATTTTGCGCAAATCGACTTTCATGCAACGTGCTCCTTGCTTTGTATCAGTTCAATTTTGTAGCCGTCGGGATCCTCGACAAAAGCGATCACCGTGCTGCCATGCTTCATCGGCCCTGCCTCGCGTGTCACCTTGCCACCGCGCCGCTTGATCTCGTCGCAGGCGGCATAGGCATCGGGCACTTCGATGGCGACATGGCCATAGGCATTGCCGAGGTCATACTGCGTCACACCCCAGTTGTGCGTGAGTTCCAGCACCGTGCCGTCCTGCTCGCTCTGATAACCGACGAAAGCCAGGGTGAACTTGCCCTCAGGAAAATCGGTGCGGCGCAGGAGACGCATCCCGAGCACTTCGGAATAGAAGGCCAGCGACTTGTCCAGGTCGCCGACGCGCAGCATGGTGTGCAGCATTCTCATCGCAATCCCTTTGTTAGCGTGAAACAACAACAATAAGCGCCGGGTGATCTATCGAGCGTAGCGAGCAAACCAGTCGCCTCCCCCGCGAGGGGGAGGACGGGAGGGGGCGGGCCTTTATGCCGCTTTTCGCGTGCTTCATCATCCGTGGGTGACATTCGCTACCATGCGCGTTAGATGATCGGCAGCTCCGCCGCGCGCAGCTTGAGTTCGCGGCGGGCAGAGCGCCAATCCGGATAGATGCTTTCTACCACAGCCCAGAAACGCTCGCCGTGATTCATCTCAATCAAATGCGCCAACTCGTGGGCGACAACATAATCGATCAGGGGCAGCGGCAGGTGGATCAGCCGCCAGCCCAGGCGTATCCCCGTCTTGCTGCTGCAACTTCCCCAGCGTGTGCGCGCATTGGAAAGGCCGAGCCGCGGCGGCGCCACGCCCAGCCGGCCGGCATAGTAATCGACACGTTCGCCGAACAAGGCCAGGGCGCGCCGCTGCAGAGCGCGCCGCGCCAGCAGTTCGCAATCGGCGTCGGCGCGAGCCTGCAACTCCAGGGCATCTTCATGCCAGCGGATGCGATTGGCACCGGGCACGATCCGTACCGCGACTGCCGCCCCCAGTAGCGGCAGATGCGTGCCGTCGCGCACGCTCAGATGACGCCGCGCATTGCTGCCGGCGTATTCGTCCAGCTTCTTCAGCACCCAGCCGGCGTGGCCGCGAATGAAATTTTCGACTTCCGCCTGGCTGATGCGCAATGGTGCACCAACGTTCAAGCCGCGCTCGTCGATGGTCATGGTGAGACGCCGCCGGCGCGCCTGTTTCAGCGTGTAGACGACGGCTCGCGCGCCGAGCAGAACATGACGCTGCCTGGGCGACTCGGCTTGAGGCGCCGCAGGTTGGCGAAACAGGGAGAGCTGCTCGAACAGCGCCGCGATCATGCTGCCTGCATCGCCCATAAATCCGCCATGACCAAGGTGGCGCTGGCCTGCGGCAGCGCGGCGAGGGCTCGGCCAACCGTCTCATCGATCAAGGCGGGTGACTGTTCGATGAGGTGCCAATTGAAGCGCAGCGAACCGTCCGCATGGCTCTGTGACCAACTGCCACGGGCCGAGAAGGACAGTGCCCAGTGCGGCACCGGGCGCTGCATGTCACGGGCATGCTGTTCGATGCTGGCACCGATGCGTTGTGCTGCAGCCTGTCTCAGCCAGGCCTCGGCGCCATCCCTGATCTGGCGTGAACTTGCTGCGGGGGGCAGGGGCAGATGCAGCGTCACGCCTTCGCGCACGGCGAGACGTCGATCGGTATCCAGACGCAAAATCAGTTGTCCACCGAGGTAAGCAATGCTGGCGCCGTCGCGCCACCTTGCCTCCGGATCGGGCAGCGCAGCATCGAAGCGCAAGGAAAGCTGCGGGCTGCGCTGCTTCATCGCACTAACTCCGCTCGCCTTGTGGCTGGGCAAAATCCGGTGCAGCACTGACACGCCCTGCGCCGTAGAGATGCGGGCTGATACGCGCCATCTCGCTCTCCATCCAGGCTTCGGCGCGGGCATTGACTTCTTCCGCGCTGAGCCCGGCCGGGTCGATGGCCGGGCCGATGCTGACCGTCACCGTGCCAGGACGTTTGAAGAATGCATTGCGTCCCCAGCATTCGCCCGAGTTGAGCGCCACCGGCAGCACCGGCGCACCGGTTTCCACGCCGAGCTGGGCGCCGCCCACCTTGTAGCGCCGGTGATTGCCCGGCGCCACCCGCGTGCCTTCCGGAAAAATGATCACGGGATAACCCTGGGACAGGCGCAATCGGCCCTGATCGACGAGTTGCTTCAGTGCATTCTTGCCGGCGCCGCGATCGATCGAGATCATCGGAATCACCGCCAGCGCCCAGCCGAAGAACGGCAGTTGCCACTTGATCTCGCGCTTCCAGACGAACAGCCCGAGCGGAAACACTTCCTGCAGTACCACCGTCTCCCAGGCCGACTGGTGCTTGCTGAGGATCACCGCAGGACGATCGGGAATGTTCTCGCGGCCGAGCAACCGATAGTCAATGCGCAGCAGATGCTTGATCAGCCAGATGGTCATGAACACCCAGGGCACGGCCGTGTAGCGGCGCGCGCGATGCGGCAGGGGAAAACAGAAAATCATGAACAGCGCATAGGGCGGCGTGACCACGGTCAGGATCAGCATGAACAGCAGCGAGCGCAAATAGGTCATGAGCGCTATCTTGTGATATGCGCCACGGCGGCGGCCAGGTCGGGAAAAACCATAGTCTCGGGCGGCAGGCTCGGGTTGTCGGCAGTGAGGCTGCCATTGCCGGTCAGCACCAACATCGGTTGCGCGCCGACAGCAGCGGCGACCTGCATGTCGCGCAGCGAATCGCCGATCGCCGGCACGTCGGCCAGGTCGGTGTTGTAGCGCTTGCCGATCTCGCGCAGCATGCCTGGCTCGGGCTTGCGGCAATCACATTGGTCGGCATTGGTATGCGGGCAGAAAAACACCGCATCGATGCGCCCGCCGGCCTGCGCCGCGGCTTTGAGCATCTTGTCGTGAATCGCATTGAGCGTGTCCATCTCGAACAGGCCGCGCCCGATGCCCGACTGGTTGGTCGCCACCACCACGCGGTAGCCCTGCTGGTTGAGGCGGGCGATCGCGGCCAGGCTGCCGGGAATCGGCTTCCACTCCTCCGGCGACTTGATGTACTGCTTGGAGTCGTAATTGATGACGCCGTCGCGGTCGAGGATGGCGAGTTTCATGACGAGAGTTTCGAAATGTCGGCCACCTGATTCATGGCGGCGTGCAGGACAGCCAGCAAGCCGAGGCGGTTGGTGCGCAGTTGCGGGTCTTCCGCATTGACCATGACATGATCGAAGAATTTGTCCACCGGCTCTCTGAGTGCTGCCAGCGCCTTCAGCGAGGCCGTGTAGTCACCCTTGGCGAAAGCCGCCTGCGACAGAGGCTGGACGCGCTCGAGGGCCACATTCAGCGCCGCCTCGGCGGGTTCCTTGAGCAGTTCTGTGGCGATGCGGGCAGTCACATTGCCTTCGGCCTTCTTGAGGATGTTGCCGACGCGCTTGTTGGCAGCGGCCAGGCTGGCCGCCTCAGGCAGCGCGGCAAAGGCACGCACCGCGGCAAGGCGCTTGGGAATCTCGCCCAGGCGTTGCGGACGCAGGCTCACCACGGCATCCACTTCCTGCGCCGAATAGCCCTGGTCGCGCAGGCTGCCGGCCAGGCGCTCGTAGATGAAATCCGCAATCGCGGCCTCGGCCGGCTTGAATCCGGCCACCGCGGCAAACGGTGCGACTGCGGTTTGCAGCAGGGCGTCGAGCGGCAGATCGAGATCGTTCTCGGACAGCATGCGGATCACGCCCAGCGCATGGCGGCGCAATGCGAACGGATCCTTGTCGCCGGTCGGCACCTGGCCGATGCCGAACATGCCCACCAGGGTTTCCAGTTTGTCAGCCAGAGCCACCACCAGTCCGACACGGCCGCGCGGCAGGCTGTCGCCGGCGAAGCGCGGCTTGTAATGATCCTCGATGGCATCGGCGATTTCCGGCGCCAGGCCATCATGCAAGGCGTAATAGCGGCCCATGATGCCCTGCAGTTCGGGGAATTCGCCGACCATGTCGGTAAGCAGGTCGGCCTTGGCGAGCAACGCAGCCTGGTCGGCCTGGTTGGACAGCGCCACATCACCAAACTGAGCACCGAGTTGTGCGCCGATGCTGCGGGCGATGGCGCAGACGCGCTGCACGCGCTCGCCCTGAGTGCCCAGCTTGTTGTGATAGACCACCCTGGCAAGTCCCAGCACTCGCGCCTCGAGCGGTTTCTTGCGATCCTGGTCGAAAAAGAACTTGGCATCGGCGAGGCGCGGGCGCACCACACGCTCGTTGCCGCCGACCACCGCGCTGGCGTCGGCAGGACGGATGTTGCTGACGATGAGAAACCGGTTGGTGAGCTTGCCAGCGCCGTCGAGCAGCGGGAAATATTTCTGGTTGGCCTTCATCGTCAGGATCAGGCATTCCTGCGGCACTTCGAGGAAGGCCGCCTCGAACTGGCCCATCAGCACGTTCGGGCGTTCGACCAGCGCAGTCACTTCGTCAAGCAGCGCGGGATCATCGATCGGCCGGAGCGCAACGGAGCCTCGGAGTGCAACGGAGCCTTCTTCACCGGCTTTCGCCGCCGCGGCGGCGAGCTGGCGCGCGATCTCGGCGCGGCGCGCGGCAAAGCTGGCGATCACCGCACCTTCGGTTTCAAGCTGTTGCGCATAGCTGTCCGCATCCTTGAGCACGATCGGATCGACGCTGGCCTCGAAGCGGTGGCCGTGGGTGTTGCGGCCGGCCTGCAGGCCCAGCACCGAGATCGGCACCACCTCGGCGCCATGCAGCGCGACCAGGCCATGCGCCGGGCGCACGAAATTCACCGTGGTCCAGCCGTCGGTGAGTTGATAGGTCATGACTTTCGGAATCGGCAGTTTCGCCAGCGCTTCTTTTAGCGCGAGTTCCAGTCCGGCGGCCAGCGTCATTCCCGTTTCAATCTTGTCGACGAAAAGGACTTCCACCTTGCCGTCGCTTTCCCGGCGCAATGACGCAACGGCGCTTGCATCCAGTCCCATGCCGGCAAGGCGTTTCAACAGTGCGGGCGTTGCCTGGCCGTCCGGAGTCAGGCCAACGCTCACCGGCATCAGCTTGGTCGGTACGCTTCTTTGATCGGCCTGGGTACGCACATTGGCAACATGCACGGCGAGCCGGCGCGGGCTGGCAAAGGCTTCAACGGCCGCATCAGCCGCAACCAGCTGGGCACGCACCAGCCCGGCAAGCATGCCCTTGGCAAATTCATTGCCCAGGGTGTTCAGGGCTTTCGGCGGAAGCTCTTCGACAAGCAATTCGACCAGCAGATTCTTGGCACTCATGCTCAGGCCGCCTTCTTCGCATTGAGTTGGGCCAGGACCTCTTCCGCATGGGCGCGCGGCGCCATGGGGAAGCCCATCCGGGCGCGCGAATCCAGATAGCTCTGCGCCACACTGCGAGCCAGGTTGCGAATGCGGCCGATATAGGCGGCACGCTCGGTCACCGAAATCGCGCCGCGGGCGTCAAGCAGGTTGAAAGTATGCGCAGCCTTGAGCACCTGCTCGTAGGCCGGCAAGGCCAGCGCATTTTCCATGAGGTGTTTGGCCTGTTTTTCGTAGGCACTGAAAGCGCCGAGCAGGAACTCCGCATCGCTGTGCTCGAAGTTGTAGGTCGACTGCTCGACCTCGTTCTGGTGATAGACGTCGCGGTAGGTGAGTCCCTTGGTCCAGGTCAGGTCGAAAACATTTTCCACGCCCTGCAGGTACATCGCCAGGCGCTCCAGGCCATAGGTGATCTCGCCGGTGATGGGCTTGCAATCGATGCCGCCGACCTGCTGGAAATAAGTGAACTGGGTCACCTCCATGCCGTTGAGCCAGACTTCCCAGCCCAGTCCCCAGGCGCCCAGCGTCGGATTCTCCCAGTCGTCCTCGACGAAGCGGATGTCGTTCTGCTTGAGGTCGAAGCCGAGCGTTTCCAGCGAACCCAGATACAGTTCGAGAATGTTTTCCGGTGCGGGCTTGAGCACTACCTGATACTGGTAGTAATGCTGCAATCGGTTGGGGTTCTCACCGTAGCGGCCATCCTTGGGACGCCGCGAAGGCTGGACATAGCCGGCTTTCCAGGGCTCGGGACCGAGGGCACGCAGAAAAGTGGCGGTGTGGCTGGTACCCGCCCCGACTTCCATGTCATAAGGCTGGAGCAGAGCACAGCCCTGTTCGCTCCAGTAATTTTGAAGTCGCAGAATGACTTCCTGAAAGCTTGGGCAACTGAGCGTCATCGGGTATCCATGGCGAATCGCGAAAGCACGATTTTACAGGGAAACCGGCGCGACACCCGAACTCGGGAAGCTTCCCGCAAAGGCTTGCAGCCCTGCCAACGAGGCCGTACCCTAGACCATCCCAAATCGGCTGAAGCCCTGCCAGCCAAGCGGCTGCCGGCCACTTCGGTTACGCTTATCGGGTGGCCTGATTAAACGATATCAGGCAAGCCGGCAAATCAGTTCTGTTGGTATGAGCACACTGGCCGTGACGTTGGCCATCATGTTGCGTACCTTGGCGGCGGCGTTGGCGCCCATCACGATATGCAGCCCGAGCGGTGAAGGACCGCTCGCAGCCTTTGCCCTCATCTGCTCGAAGGTCTCGAGTGCAAAGGCCTGGCGGTCGCGCTCCTGCAAAATTTCAAAACCCGCCTCGCCCAGCAGGCGCCGATAAGTTGCCGCATCGACCACAAAGCTGGTCTCGGGACTGCTTGCCCAGGGCACGGGATAGGACAGCTCGCCAGTCGCAGAAAGCATCGCGTCGTAGATGCCAAACACGCCCGCAGGACGCAACACCCGTCTCACCTCCTTGAACAATCCGGGCTTGTCCTCGATGTTCATGCCGACATGGCACATGTAGGCCACGTCGAAACTGGCGTCGGCGAAAGGCAGATCGAGCGCGCTGCTCTGTTGGTAGCGCACCTGGGCATCAAGCTTGACCTGCTGCGCCAACATGTTCGCCACCTGGACATACTCACCGGATAAATCGATGCCAGTAACCGCGCACTGGTATTCCTGCGCAATGTAGCGCGAAGCGCCACCCAGGCCGCAACCAATGTCGAGAACCTGCATGCCGGGTTGCAGCATGAGTTGTTTGGCAAACTCGACCGTCGCCAGACGTCCGCCGATGTGGAATTCATCCACCGGGGACAAGTCCTTGAGGGAAAGCTGCTTCAGATCCTTGCCGCTGGCTTCGAGCGCCTTCAGTATCGCCGCCTCGAGGGAACCGTGGGCGTAGTGCTGCGCGACAACGTGCTCAATGCTCATAATGCCATCCCCACCTGGGTGCCCTGCTCAATGGCGCGCTTGGCATCAAGCTCCGTCGCGACGTCGGCGCCACCGATCAGGGTTGCGGGTATGCCGGCCTGCTGCAAGGCTTCGGCCAGTTCGCGGCGCGGCTCCTGCCCGGCGCAGATGACCACGCTGTCGACATCGAGCAGGCAGGCTTCGCCGTTGATGCGCAAGTGCAGACCGGCATCGTCGATCTTTTCGTAACTGACACCCGCCATCATTTGCACGCCGCGTTTTTGCAGCAGCAGGCGGCGCGCCCAGCCAGTGGTTTTTGCCAGACCGTCACCGACCTTGCCGTTCTTGCGCTGCAGCAGCCAGACTTGGCGAGGCACAGGGGGCATCTGCGGTGCGGTCAGGCCACCCCGCCGCGCATAGCCGGCATCGATGCCCCATTGCTTGCGGAAGGCATCGACCGGATCGCCTGCGCCTTCGGCATGGGAGAGCAACTCCGCGACATCGAAACCGATGCCGCCCGCACCGATGATTGCGACTTTCTTGCCGGCCGGCTTGCGGCCTTCGATGAGATCAATATAGCTGACCACCTTGGCGTGATCGATGCCTGGAACCATTGGTGTGCGCGGCACGATGCCGGTCGCCACGATGACATGGTCATGACCCTTGAGATCTTGCGCCTGCACGCGTTTGCCGAGTTTCACGGCGATCCTGTCAAGCTCCAGGCGACGGCGGAAGTAGCGCAGG
This sequence comes from Sterolibacterium sp., assembly GCA_041674465.1. Classification (GTDB taxonomy): domain Bacteria; phylum Pseudomonadota; class Gammaproteobacteria; order Burkholderiales; family Rhodocyclaceae; genus JACRAR01. Next base: position 6,683 of record JBAYVV010000053.1, on the reverse strand, counting down.
GTCTCGGCAAACTCTTCCTTGCCGGGAATGCGTTTGGCCAGATTGAACTGGCCACCGATCTCGCCTGCAGCTTCGTACAGCGTCACGGCATGGCCGCGCTCGGCCAGTGTCGTCGCAGCGGCGAGTCCGGCCGGACCGGCACCGACCACGGCGATGTTCTTTTTGACCTGGGCCGGCTTCACGGTGATTTCCGTCTCGTGGCAGGCGCGCGGATTGACCAGGCAGGAGCACATCTGGCGCGAGAAGATGTGATCGAGACAGGCCTGGTTGCAGGCGATGCAGGTATTGATCTCGTCGGCGCGGTTCGCCGCGGCCTTGTTGACGAACTCGGCGTCGGCCAGGAAGGGCCGGGCCATCGACACCATGTCGGCGTCACCGCGTGCCAGCAAGGCCTCCGCGACACCCGGGTCGTTGATGCGGTTGGTGGTGATGAGCGGAATGCCCACCTGCCCCTTCATGCGGCGCGTGACCCAGCTGAATGCCGCGCGCGGCACCATGGTGGCAATGGTGGGGATGCGCGCCTCGTGCCAGCCGACGCCGGTATTGATGATGTTCACGCCGGCGGCTTCGAGTTCCTGGGCCAGCGCCACGACCTCATCCCAGGTGCTGCCACCCTCGACCAGATCGAGCATCGACAGGCGGAAAATGATGATGAAGTTCACGCCGACGCGCGCCCGGGTGCGGCGCACGACTTCCAGCGCAAAGCGGATGCGGTTCTCGAAAGCACCGCCCCAGCGATCCTCGCGCAGATTGGTATACGGAGCGATGAACTGGTTGATCAGATAGCCTTCCGAGCCCATGATCTCGATGCCGTCGTAACCGCCGTGCTGTGCCATCGCAGCGCACTGGACATAGTCGACGATGGTCTGCTCGATCTCCGCTTCATCCAGCGCACGCGGCGTCATCGGGCTGATCGGCGCCTTCAGCGCCGAGGGCGCCACCGGTTTCAGCGAGTAGGAATAACGGCCGGTATGCAGCACCTGTACGCAGATCTTGCCGCCATGCGCGTGCACGGCCTCGGTGATCACGCGATGTTTTTCCGCCTCGGCCTCGTTATTGAGAATGGAGGCCCCCGGCATGATCGCGCTGGCCGGATTGATCGCAAAGCCGCCGGTGACGATGAGGCCCACGCCGCCTTTGGCCCGTTCCGCGTAAAAGGCCGCCATGCGCATGTGGCCGGTTGGGATGTCTTCCAGCCCTGTGTGCATCGAACCCATCAGGACTCGGTTCCTGAGCGTGGTAAAGCCGAGGTCGAGCGGTGCCAGCAAATGCGGATAAGCTGAAGTCATGGTTGGTTCCTGTTTCGTGAATATTCAGGAAATGATTTTATCCGACGCGCGTCGCACTTCACGCGAATCCCGTGTCGCACTCTTGAATAAATCTTCGAATGCTTATGCCAAAGGGAGATTCAAATACGCCTGGCAGCTGGGCTCGCGCTTGGGCTCAAAACGGCTCCTTGAACGGACGCAGATCGAGTTCTTGCGTCCATGCCGAACGCGGTTGTCGATGAAGGTGCCAGTAGTTTTCGGCGATGCCATCGACATCCAGCAGACCGTCCTCACCACGCTGTTCAACCATCCCGGGCAGCGCATTGCGCAATCGTTCGCCGTTAATACCGCCATCGATCACCACATGCGCAATATGCAAACCCTGCGGCCCGAATTCCCGCGCCATGCTTTGCGAAATCATGCGCAGTCCGGCTTTGGCGGCAGCAAAATGCGCAAAGCCGGCTTTTCCTCGCAGGCTACCTGACGCACCGGTGAAGATCACCGTGCCGTGCCCTAGTGGCGCGAGCCGTCGCGCCGCCTCGCGTCCCACCAGGAACCCGGCGTAGCAACCGACACGCCAGAAATCTTCAAACTGCGCCGCCGTGAGTTCGCGAAAATCAATGATTTGATTGTTACCCGCATTAAAGATCACGACATCGGCCGGCGGCCTTCCCGTTCCGGGACGCATTGCATAATCAAACAGGCGCATCACATCGGATTCCTGCGTCGCATCTGTCACCATTGCCTCTGCACTACCTCCGGTCGCAATGACGGTCGCGACCACGCGCCCTATTTTTTCTGCGGTGCGGCCCGCAACGAGAACGTGATAGCCCTCCTGCGCGAAACGCCTACACACTGCCGCGCCGACACCCTGCTCGGCGCCAACGCCAACAACGACTGCCGTTGGCCGTGTCATGAGGTGGCTCCAGCGGTGATATTGAGTAGCATGTTCATTGAAAATCTCCTTGAGTAATTCACATAAAGGTGAACTGATTTACACCGCACTGCCTCGGTTATGCAACGACAGGACTTTAAAGAGGCTCTATCCGTGCCGGCGTGTATTTGTGCCAGGGGGTACCGGCCAGCCAGTCGCAGTCCTCCCCACGCGTTAATTCATTGGGTGCTGATCCCATAGACACCATGGTGCCCGCGCTGTTTGGATAATCCAACCCCAGCCCGTTCGGAAGAGAAACATGACCCGGGAACATTTGAAGAGTGATCTCGACGTCCGCCTCGACGCTGCCACGGCGAGTAATTACGCGCACGCGACCTCCTTTGGCTACGCCTACTTGTTGCGCGTCGACAGGATTGATTCGCAGTGCGCCGGTTCGATCCTTGCGGCGCCAATCTGGATCGCGAATGATGGTGTTTGCGGTATATGCCCGACGTTCACCGGCAGACAGAACGAATGGATATTTACTGGAAGTGGGTGGCTTTTCGGACTGGAGGGTATCGAGTTCTTCAAACAGTTCCGGAATGGCCAATTGAATGCGCCCATTCTGAGTTTGTACGCGAGCAATACTTTCGTCCCACGGATCTGTCGAGAAGACTACGGCACTTTTGTGCGAAAGTAATGCGTCGAACAGGGTATCGGCCGCATCGGGCGGAGAGCCGGTAAATCCAGCGCGTGCCATCGACTTTGACTGGCGCTGGGCGGCAATCTGGCACAAACCCCAGACCGCTGCTGCTTCGGCAAATCCTTCCGGCAATAGGTCGCCAATGGCGCGAAATAACACAACCGGCGCAAGTCCCATCAACTTCGGATTGGCAGCAACGAGTGCGAAAAACTTGGTGCGAAATTCCTTTCGTCCCATCTTCCAGGCTTCCCTCAGCTGATCAATCGGCTCCTGAGGCAAGGCACCCAAAGCTTTTACCAGCCGGGCATGCAGTTCGGCTTCCGAGAACAGTCCCGGCAGTGGCGGCATCAAGGCCCGTCGCACATGAAAGCAATTATTGGGAAACTCAAAAGTAAAGAAAGTGGCTTCTGCCTTCTCGAACTGGCTGGCAACAGGTAAGACGTAGTGTGCTTGTCGTGCCGTTTCGGACATGGCGACATCAATCACCACCACGAGTTCGAGTGCCGCCATCGCTTCGCGCATTCTCAGGCTATCGGCCACAGAATGCGCGGGGTTGCCGCTCTCGACCAGCAGCGCACGAAAGCGCTTGGGATGGTCGGTCAGAATTTCATCGGGGATGGCATTGCACGGCATCAATCCGCCAATGATGCGCGCTTCGGTGACCGGTGTTCGCTTGCCGATTCCCGAACCGCTGTCGCTTCCTCCGGCAAGGGGCACAATGTTGCTCGGCAGGTAATCCGCACCCTTTTTGCCGAAGTGGCCGGTCAGCAGTATCAGCAGCTTGTGCAGGTAGGAAACCAGAGTGGAGTGCCGATTCATCTGCACGCCAAGGTCTTCAAAACTGGAAACACTGTTTGCCTTGGCGATACGTCGTGCCGTGCTGCGCACTAGATCCTCAGACACGCCGCTTCTGGCGCAATAGTCGGCGATGGGCAGCCGGGCAAAGTGAAGCATGACTTCCGCCAAACCGTCGGCATGAGCACCGAGCCATTCGTGGGCAACCATATCCTCCTGCACGATGACAGCCACCATTGACGCAAGCAGAAAGGCATCCGTCCCCGGCTTGACCCGCACATGAATATCCGCGATTTCGGCTGTTTCCGAGCAACGCGGGTCGATGACGATCAGGGTGCGCTGGGGGTCGCGGGCGATCTCGCGCAGGGTTACTCGGGCACGCGGGATGCCATGCGATATCCACGGATTCTTACCAATAAACAGAGCCACTTCGCAATGCTCGAAATCCCCTCGCGTGTAACCCCCAAGCATGCGATTGGCGACCCAGAATTCGCCGGTCTTTTCCTGGGCCAAGGCGCTGGATCGGTAGCGCGAACCCAGTACCGCACGGGTTGCGCGGCTGTAGGCGCCCGGCAGATGGTTTCCCTGACCGCCCCCGCCGTAGTAGAGAATCGATTCACCTCCATGGGTATCCCGGATTGCCGCGAATCGCTCGGAAACCTCACGGATTGCCGTATCCCAGTCGATTTCCTCGAAACTGCCATCGGCACGGCGACGTAGCGGTTTGGTCAGACGGTGTGGGTCATTCTGATAGAAGTCCAGCCGCGCGGGTTTCTCGCAGGCGTAGCCCTTGGAACTCGGATGCGCATCATCGCCGCGCACGCGCACCATCCGGCGTCCGTCATCTCCACCTAGCTGAACCTCGATGCCGCAGTTGCATTCGCAAAGAATGCAGGCAGTTGATTTCCAATCGGACAGCGGGCTGGCAGAAGAGGCAGGCATCTTGGTCTCCGCGGTTATGGGGATAGAAGTAGGACGCAGCATAACCTATAATAGTTGCGTAAAGCAACTAAATAATGCGCTAGACTAGTGTCTATGGGACGCAAGCGCTTCACCAATATGAACTGTGGAATAGCCCAGGCGCTGGAGGCACTGGGCGACTGGTGGACTTTGCTGATTATTCGCGATGCCTTTTTTGGGGTCTGTCGTTTTAGTGATTTCCAGTCTAGTCTTGGCATTGCAAAAAACATCCTGACGCTGAGATTAAAGCATTTGGTTGATCAGGATATCCTGGCAAGAATTGATGTGGGCGAGGTCGGACAACGTTTCGAGTACCAACTCACCGAAAAGGGCGAGGCATTATTGCCGCTGCTGACCGCCATGCGGGAATGGTCGGATCAATGGGTGTTCGGACCAGGACACGAGCCGGTCATCGTCAAGGACAAAAGGACCAATCGGCCCGTTCCTCCAATGAGAGTCAAGAACGCCGCAGGACGTACGTTGTCGCGGCACGACCTGCGCACCGTTCCGGGCCCCGGCGCCTCAAGTGAGGTCTTGCGCTTGTTGAAGTCCCGTGTCCGCTCTTAGAGCCTATTTCAGCAGGGAGAGCGGTATGCGCAGAGACAAATTGGGATGCGATGCAAGGCGCGGCGACGAAGCGATGCTAGACATGGCGACATATATAACGCCGCATAATTGAGTTATAGTGATGATAGTTCCCCAACCAGGAGGTGCTGTCATGAGAAAACTGGAAATTGCCGACCCTGAAGTCATGCGAATCGCCATCCAACAAGAAATCTCCCGTTCCGATGAGTCGCGTTACGACCATCGGTTGCATGGCCTGCTGCTGGTGACCAGCGGCAAGAGCTGTCAGCAGGTAGCTGAACTGTTCGGCGAAGACCGTCGTACGGTCCAGCGCTGGGTCACTCGATTCGAGAGTCACGGGCTGGTGGGGCTGCGTGAAGGTGAGCGCCCGGGTCGGCCGACGTCTTTGGATGCCAAACAGTGGGCGGCGCTGGGACGTGACTTGCGACGCACACCCCAAGCATTTGGTCTTGACGGCCACCTGTGGGATGGCAAGACGCTTTCCGAACACCTTAGGCAGCGTTATGGCGTTGCTCTGGGAGTACGCCAGTGCCAACGTGTCTTTGGCCAGATGGGCTTTCGGCTTCGGAAGCCCAGACCTCAAGTGGCTCAGTCCGACCCCGTAAAGGTCGCGGCTGTTAAAAAAACTCCGCCGTCTGGCAAGACGTCGGGACATTGAACTGTGGAGCTTGGACGAATGCCACTTCCAGCAACATGGCACCCGGTGCCAGATGTGGGTGCCGCCCGAGATCAAGGATCCGGTACTGATGCATGCGCCAACTCGCAAATCAGTGGCCTGCTTTGGTGCCGTCAGCCTGAGCACCGGGAAGTTCGTGCGTGCCATGTGCGAGAGGTTCGACGCGGTTACATTCGAGATGTTTTTGAAGAAGCTGCTGCGACATCGGTCCCGCGGCAAGCGCATGGTGGTTGTATTGGACAATGCCAGATACCACCATGCCGTACTTCTCAAACCATTGCTCCAGAAGTATCGCGCTGTCCTGACACTTCTGTTTCTGCCACCGTACAGTCCGCAGTTGGCGCCTATCGAGCGCGTCTGGAAGTTGGCCCGTCGTATGGCAACGCACAATCGGTTCTTCGCCACACTGGACGAAGTGCTCTCCGCGGTCTCGATATGTTTCGACCGTTGGAGATACCCAAATTCGACGCTGCGAAGATTATGCGGCATTATTTAAGACGCTATGTTTAGATGCCTCGCTAGGAGCCGTAACGCCGCAGCGCGCCCAATTTGCCTCTGCCCTTCGGGTTGTGGCCAAATGCGGCGCTCGCTTTGTCGCGAACCTTGCGAAGGGATCGACCATTCGCTGCGGCGCGCTTCGCGCGATCATCCGCATTTGGCCACAACGCATGCCACTCTCCCTACTGAAATAGGCTCTTATTCGCGCCTTGGATCAGTGCCAGCCGCTGCCCCGGCGCCACCTGGTCGCCAATGCGGGCACTGAGTCCGGAGACGATACCGGCGCAGGCGGCATTCAGCACATGCTCCATTTTCATCGATTCG
>JBAYVV010000052.1:0-24196 GCA_041674465.1 Sterolibacterium sp. | reverse complement strand
GAATCATACTGCCTGCGAGCCGCAAAACCATAATGCTGGCCAAGGGTGGATCGATCGGGATCTCATGTTCGGAGGTTAGATGCAGGCTGAGGGAGACCAGAAGAAGGAAGGCTCGGAGGAAGCCGCAGCTGAGGCTGAGCCAGAGAAAAGCTCGCTATTGGGCAGGCTGAAGGGTGCAACGGCCGGTATCGGCCGCATTTTCCGGCGGCCGAAGCATGCCTTGCTGAGCGGCGAGGTGAAAGTCATCGACGCATTCAGCGGCGTCCTGCAGCGCTTGAGAAAACGCGCCGCCGATTCTGACAGCGAGATAGCCCCCGCCGAAGGACAGGACGAGGCGCGTGAGGGGCGGGAAGAAAGCCACGCCAAGAGCAAGCCGCATGAAGAGCGAGGCAAGGCGAAGGAAAAGGATAAACCCCAGGAGGCCGTTGCCGAATCTCATTCGCATAGTACGTTCCATGTGATTCTGTTGTATGTCCTGGTGCTGATCATTGGTTGCGTAGTGGGAATGATTTTTTCTTTTCTGCTGTTGTCTACGATGGTGACCAACCAGGCCCAGAAAATCGAAGACCAGCAAGACGAAATCAGTCAGTTGGAAAAACAGCATACCCACCTGATGGAATCAGAGGCGAAATATCGCGACGAGAACAAACAGTACCGTCAGCGCATCAGCGAATTTGAAGCCGAGCAGGCTGCCCGTGAAGCGAAGGAAGCAGCGGCCCAGGAAGCGGCTGCCCTGCTCTCAGGTCCATCCAGGGGAAGAGCCAGTCCAAGCACGCCGCAAAAAACGGGAAATTGCAAGTTGGGCGCGGGAAGCATCGACAACAACCTGAACCGCTGCATCGAGGAATTCAACCGCAAGTAGGATAGCCAGGATAGCCGAACTATTTGTAGATGGTCTTGGGGTCTTTCAGGACCGGATCGACTTCCTGCCAGCCATCGTTTTGAAATTTCTGGAAGAAACAACTGCGCCGGCCCGTATGGCAGGCAATGCCGCCGGTTTGCTCGATCTTCAGCAGAATCACGTCGTTGTCGCAGTCGATGCGCATTTCGCGGATAACCTGGGTATGCCCTGATTCCTCGCCCTTGTGCCAGAGCTTGCGCCGCGAACGCGACCAGTAGATTGCTTCGCCGCATTCGGCGCTGCGCTCGAGTGCCTCGCGGTTCATCCAGGCGAACATCAGCACATCGCCGCTTGCGGCATCCTGTGCGATGACCGGCACCAGCCCCTGTTCATCCCATTTGATCTGGTTGAGCCAATTCATAGCCTTACCTCTATACCTTTCGAAAACATGAATTCCTTGGCCTGGCGCACGGTAAATTCGCCGTAATGGAAAATGCTCGCAGCCAATACCGCATCGGCCTTGCCTGCGAGTACGCCGTCGGCAAGATGCTGCAGGTTGCCCACGCCACCGCTGGCGATGACCGGGATATCCACGGCCTCCGACACGGCGCGAGTCAGTTCCAGGTCGAAACCGTTCTTGGTACCGTCGCGATCCATGCTGGTGAGCAGAATTTCACCGGCGCCAAGTGCTTGCACCTGCTGTGCCCAGGCAATGGCATCGCGGCCAGTGCCGTGCCTGCCACCGTGAGTGAATACTTCCCAGCGGCCCGGTGCGGATTGCTTGGCATCGATGGCAACCACGATGCACTGGCTGCCGACCTTGCCCGAGGCATCGGCAACCAGTTTCGGATTCTCCACGGCAGCGGTGTTCATGCTGACCTTGTCGGCACCGGCATTGAGCAGGCGACGCACATCGGCCACGACGCGCACGCCGCCGCCGACCGTCAGCGGGATAAAGACCTGATCGGCGACCTGCTCCACGACATGCAGGATGATGTCGCGCTGGTCGGAACTGGCCGTGATATCCAGAAAAGTAAGTTCGTCGGCGCCCTGCTCGTCGTAGCGCCTGGCAATTTCCACGGGATCACCCGCATCGCGCAGGGAAACGAAATTGACGCCCTTGACGACACGCCCGGCATTGACGTCCAGGCAGGGGATGATGCGTTTGGCGAGCATAGAGCCTATCCGTGGATAATCCGGCTCTGCGTTGCAGCGCATCCGCGATGGATGCAAGGCGCGAGCCGCAGCCCAATGTACATCATTTGGCAAGGCTCGCAACGCCGCAGACGCGCGGATACGCTGCAACCCTCCGGGCCAATACCGATTTGAGCGCATCCCATTGTCGCAATCCGCTTACGGTGATGACACCGCCGCGCGTCTTGCTTCGCGGGCTGCATCTCAAATTGGTATTGGCGCAGGGCCGGATTATTCACGGATAGGCTCTTAGTGATGTTCAGAAAGCTTGTCGGCTTCGGCCTGCGCCTTCTTGAAGTCGAGTTTGCCCTCATAGATAGCGCGACCGGTGATTGCGCCGCTGATGCCTTCGTCCTGAACTGCGCACAGCGCCTTGATATCCTTGATGTTGGCGATGCCGCCACTGGCAATGACAGGGATGTGCAGCGCCTGGGCCAGTTTGACAGTAGCTTCGATATTGATGCCGGAGAGCATGCCATCGCGCCCGATGTCGGTATAGATCACGGCTTCGACGCCATAATCCTCGAATTTTTTCGACAGGTCGATGACATCGTGCCCGGTCATTTTTGACCAGCCGTCCACCGCCACCTTGCCGTCCTTGGCATCCAGACCGACGATGATATGGCCGGGAAATGCACCGCAGGCATCGTGCAGGAAGCCCGGATTCTTGACCGCGGCGGTGCCGATGATGACATAGGTGAGTCCATCGTCCAGGCAGCGTTCGATGGTGTCGAGGTCACGAATGCCGCCACCGAGTTGCACGGGAATTTCCGTACCGACTTCCTTCAGAATTGCCTTGATCGCCGCTTCGTTCTTCGGCTTGCCGGCGAAGGCGCCATTCAGGTCGACCAGATGCAGCCGCCGTGCGCCCTGCGCAATCCAGTGACGGGCCATCGCAGCGGGGTCTTCGGAGAACACCGTGGCATCTTCCATGGCGCCCTGTTTGAGGCGGACACAATGTCCATCCTTGAGGTCGATTGCGGGTATCAGCAACATAGCGGGGTAAATGGGAACGAGATGAGTGGATACGAGATGAGGGAATGCGAAGTGGGGACGGCGAAAATCGTGGGAGTGATTGATGTTTGTGTCAGGGATTCCAACTCATGAAATTGGCAAGCAGGGCCAGGCCATCGCGCGCACTTTTTTCCGGGTGAAATTGCACAGCAAAGATATTATCGCGTGCCACTGCACTGGTAAAGGGGATGCCGTAATCCGTGGTCCCGACGATCAGGCCGGGATGCGCGGGTTCGACGAAATAGCTATGCACGAAATAGAAACGCGCCGAGTCGTGAATGCCGCGCCAGAGCGCGTGGAGATTGGATTGGGGCTGTTGCTTGACCTGGTTCCAGCCCATGTGCGGCACTTTCAGGCGGTCGCCATCGGGTTTCGCGGTGATGCTGCGCGGGAAGCGCGGCACCCGGCCGGGCAGAATCTCCAGTCCCATGACACCGCCTTCTTCGGCATGGCCGAACAGCATTTGCAGGCCAACGCAAATTCCGAGGAAAGGTTGTGTCTGCGCGGCTCGAACCACGGCATCGCGCAGTCCGCGCACCTCCAACTCGCGCATGCAGTCGGGCATGGCGCCTTGCCCGGGAACGACGACGCGATCGGCACGGGCAATCTCGGCCGCATTCGAAGTGATCAGCACGCGATCCCAGGGCGCGACATGCTCGATCGCCTTGGCGACCGAGCGCAGGTTGCCCATGCCGTAATCCACAACTGCCACTGTACAACTCATGGACGTATCCGAGGCGAAAGTGTCAAAGGCTGCCCTTGGTGGAAGGCACCGTGCCGGCGGCGCGCGGATCGTGCTCAACGGCCATGCGCAGCGCCCGGCCAAACGCCTTGAACAGGGTTTCGGCCTGATGGTGGGCGTTGTCTCCGCGCAGATTGTCCATGTGCAGGCTGATCGCAGCGTGATTGGTGAGGCCCTGGAAGAATTCGTGGATCAGGTCGACGTCGAACTCACCGATCAGTGCCCGGGCAAAATCGACTTCAAAAACCAGGCCGGGCCGTCCCGACAGATCAACCACGACGCGCGACAAGGCTTCGTCGAGCGGCACATAGGCATGCCCGTAGCGCCGCAGTCCCTGCTTGTCGCCGATGGCCTGGGCGAGCGCCTGGCCGAGCGTGATGCCGATGTCTTCGACCGTATGGTGGGCATCGATGTGCAAATCACCGCTGGCTGCGATCTCGAGATCGAGCATCCCATGCCTGGCGATCTGGTCAAGCATGTGATCGAGGAAGCCGATGCCGGTCGCCAGTTGGGACCGGCCCGAGCCGTCGAGATCGAGACGAACGGAGATCTGGGTCTCGAGTGTCTTGCGTTTGATTTCCCCTTGCCGCATGGTGTGGTCTTGATATGCCCGAAAATTGCAACAATGCAACGTTACGCAAAGATACATGAAAAGACAATGGAAAATCAATCCACTGGGTTTTTTTACCACAGGCCAGCGCCGCTTGTTACCATCCGGTTTGGTGATGTTTACTGAGTGTTGCAATACCACCATGAACTCGAAGAATAAATTCTGGAGCGATGTCGTCGCCGATCTCTCTCCCTATGTGCCTGGCGAACAGCCCAAGCTCGCCAATCTCGTCAAGCTCAATACCAATGAAAATCCCTACGCGCCCTCGCCTCGGGTGTTGCTGGCCTTGCGCGGCGAGATCGGCGAAAACGGCGAAACCCTGCGCCTGTATCCCGATCCGAATGCCGATCATCTGAAGCAGGCCGCGGCCGAGTTTCAGGGGGTAGACACGCAGCAGGTGTTTGTCGGCAACGGTTCCGATGAAGTCCTCGCCCATGTTTTCCTGGCCCTGCTCAAGCATGCGCAACCGTTGCTGTTCCCGGACATCACCTACAGCTTTTATCCATCGTATTGCAAGCTGTATGGCATCGAGCATGTCGCCGTGCCGCTCGACACCAACTTCAAAATTCGCCTCGACGATTATCTGCGGCCCAACGGCGGCATCATCTTCCCGAATCCGAATGCACCCACCGGCTGTCTCGTTCCGCTGGCCGGGATCGAGCGCCTGCTCGCAGCCAATACCGAATCCGTGGTGGTCATCGACGAGGCTTATATCGCCTTTGGCGAAGGTGCGATATCGGCTATTCCGCTGATCAGTAAATACCCCAACCTGCTGGTGGTACAGACCCTGTCCAAATCCCATGCGCTGGCCGGCCTGCGGGTCGGTTTCGCGTTTGGCCAAAGCCACCTCATCGAAGCGCTCGAACGGGTCAAGAACAGCTTCAATTCCTACCCGCTCGATCGTCTGGCGCTGGCTGGCGCAATGGCCGCCTGCGAGGATCGCGCTTATTTCGAGCAGATGCGCCAGGCTGTCATCGCCAGCCGTGAGGCACTGGTGGGAAAGCTGCAGGAGCTGGGTTTCGAAGTGCTGCCCTCTGCGGCGAATTTCATCTTCGTTCGTCACCCTGGGCAGGATGCGGCAAAGCTGGCGGCTGCGCTGCGCGAGCGCAGCATCATCGTGCGCCATTTCAGGCAGCCGCGCATCGAGCAGTTCTTGCGCATCAGCATTGGCACTGAGGAGCAGTGTCGGGTACTGTTTGCCGCGCTGCGGGCGATCCTCGGCTAAAGACTTACGCACTCAAGGAGCGCCGGTAAGGAACGCCGGTGAGCTGGCGCCATAATGGCGCCAGTGATACACTGAACGCTCAAGCAATTGTTGGAGGTAAAAATGGGAACCGCCATTGCCAAGCAAGATCGCATCGGTGCTCGCGTGCCTCACGAGGTTTATGAAACCTTGTGCCGTGCCGCCGAACTGACGGGTGCCACGGTCAATCAGTTTCTGGTGCAAGCTGCACTGAAAGAGGCGCAGGAAGTCATCGAGCGGCAAGAAGTCATTCGCCTCTCGTCGCGTGACTGGAACTGGTTGCTCGACCTGATGGAAAATCCGCCTAAACCGAATGCCAAGCTAAAGGCCGCCCTGAAGCGTTACCAAAAGGCCAAGCGAGATGCTGCAGGTACGACCTTTAGCTGGGGACCATGACCGGCAGGGATTCGACTGCGGCCGCCAGGAACTGAACGACTGGCTGCGGCAGGTCGCCCGTCAGCATCAGGACAAGGGGCTGTCGAGGACCTTCGTCGCCGTTCGCGAGGAAGCGCCAACCCGCATCTGCGGCTATTACGCATTGACTCTGGCAGAACTCGAGACCCGGCATCTGCCGGAAGCCTGGCGCAAGAAGCTGCCGCGTCGCATCCCCGGTGTGCGGCTGGGCCGGTTGGCTGTCGATAGGCTGTACCAGGGCAAGGGGCTGGGCGAACTGCTGCTGGTTGATGCCCTGACACGGGCGCAGCGCATCTATGCCGAGGCAGGCGGGATTGGTTTGTTCGTCGATGCGATGGATGAACAAGCGGCGGGGTATTACCAGAACTTCGGCTTTGAGGCATCGCCGGATAACCCGCTGCTGCTGTTCCTGTCGGCAAAAGTCGCAGAGTAAGCGAGTGATCGGCCTACCCTGGCAGAACAAGAATAAGATTGGTCTGATGATTTTTAGTGAAGACTCAAGGGCAATAGTCGCCTGACTTCTGCATCTGGTTGGGCTTGGCTACCACCATTGATCATGGACTCTCACTCGACAGGACAGTAATATGTTTGTTGTTTTCATTGAAGGGGACGCGCTATGAAAGTGTTGGCTTTGGTATATCCAGGTATGACCCTGCTAGACATGGTTGGTCCTTTACAGGCGTGGAGCTTTTTACCCGGCTACGAAGTTCAGTATGCCTGGCATCGATCCGGCGCAGTGACCACGGACTGCGGCCTTAGCGTAGAAGCAACGAACAGCTTCGAGGATGCCTGGACCGATCCTGACGTTGTCTTTGTCGGCGGTGGTGCGAAGCCCACATTGGACCTGCTGAAAGATACTGCTGCATTAGCCTTTCTCGCCGATCGCGGTTCACGCGCTCGCTGGGTGTGCAGCGTCTGCACAGGTTCTCTGCTGCTTGGGGCGGCTGGATTGCTGCGAGGCTACCGTGCGGCGACGCACTGGAGTGCTCGCGAAGCCCTGAGCCAATTCGGTGCCGAGCCCAGCGACGAGCGCATCTGTGTCGACCGTAATCGGATGACCGGTGGCGGTATCACAGCGGGTATCGATTTCGGTATCACTGTTGCGGGGCTTTTGGCTGGGGACGGCATGGGGCGTGTCATCGAACTGCTCTTGGAGTACGCGCCAATGCCGCCGTATGGGACGGGCCGTCCCGAACTGGCAGACGCTCAGACTCTCGAGGCTGCCAGCGCGGTGGTGCAGCAGGCAATGGCGGGGGCATAATATTCGGCGTGCTGCTCGCGCCCCTGGGCAGTGTCCTATTGTTGCTGCCGCGTTCCGCGAGTGGTCGGTAAAAAGATTGAACTTGGGTGACCGGTCTTGGCCGACTGTCAGCCGGCACCCAATAAGGTGGGCCAAGGGTGGGAGCGCATGAGGCGGCGGTCCCGCCTTTGGTCTGCTCACAGCAAGACTACCGATCAGTCTTATTCGCGGGTATACGGTTCGCGCAGTTCGACGGGCTTCGGGGCTTTCTTGCGCATGCGGATGTTGAGCGTTTCGACCCCGACCGAAAAAGCCATGGCAAAGTAGATGTAGCCTTTCGGCACATGATGGCCGAAGCCATCGGCAATCAGCACCACACCGATGACGACGAGGAAGGACAGCGCCAGCATCTTGATGGTCGGGTGGTCGGAGACGAAGCGGCCGATGCTCCCGGCAAACAGCATCATCAGTCCCACTGAAGCGATCACTGCGGCGATCATCACCGCCACTTCGCTGACCATGCCGACGGCGGTGATGATCGAATCGAGCGAGAATACGATGTCGATCACCATGATCTGCAGGATGACGCCGGTGAAGCTCGAGGCCACCTTGCTGGAAGCCTCGCCTTCTTCGCCTTCAAGCAGTTGATGGACTTCGCCCGTGCTTTTCCAGATCAGGAACAGGCCGCCGCCGATCAGGATCAGGTCGCGTCCCGATACGCCGTGTCCCAGCAGCGTGAGTACTGGCTCGGTGAGCCCGACGATCCAGGAGAGCAACAGCAGCAATCCAATGCGCATGAACATCGCCAGGAACAGGCCAAGCCGCCGGGCAACCTCCCGCATTGCGCGCGGCAGTTTGTCAACCAGGATGGCGATGAAGATGATGTTGTCGATGCCGAGAACGAGTTCCAGCGCCGTCAGCGTGAGGAAAGCAATCCAGATTTCCGGGTTGAGCAGGAGTTCAGTCAATTCTGGCTCTTCAAGCGAAACTTCGCCGCTTGCGCATGGGCGTTGAGCCCCTCGCCCAGCGCCAGCGTCACGGCAATGGGGCCGAGCGTCTGGGCGCCCGCCTCGGATACATCGATCAGGCTGCTGCGCTTCTGGAAATCGTACACGCCCAGCGGACTGGAGAAACGTGCGCTACGCGAGGTGGGCAGCACGTGATTGGGACCGGCGCAGTAATCACCGAGCGATTCGCTGGCATGGTGCCCGATGAAGATGGCGCCGGCATGGCGAATCCGGTCCAGCAGCAGGCGTGGCTCGACTACCGCGAGTTCCAGGTGTTCCGGTGCGATGCGATTGGCCAGGGTGCAGGCCTCATCCAGGCTGGCGACCTCGATCAGCGCACCGCGGCCGGTGAGCGAGGCCGCAATGACTTTCCCCCGCGGCATGGTCGGCAACAGTTTGGCCATGCTGGCTTCGACCTTGTCGATGAAAGCGGCATCCGGGCAGAGCAAAATCGATTGCGCCAGTTCGTCGTGCTCGGCCTGGGCAAACAAGTCCATCGCGACCCAGTCCGGATTGGCGCTGGCGTCGGCAATCACCAGCACTTCCGAAGGACCGGCAATCATGTCGATGCCGACCACGCCGAAGACGCGGCGCTTGGCGGCGGCGACGTAGGCGTTGCCGGGACCGACGATCTTGTCCACCTGCGGTATGGTTTGCGTGCCGTAGGCCAATGCGCCAATCGCCTGCGCACCGCCGATGCTGAATACCCGATCGACACCGGCCAGATGGGCTGCGGCGAGCACAAGCAGGTTCCGCTCGCCATTCGGCGTCGGCACCACCATGATCATTTCCCTGACGCCGGCGACCTTGGCCGGCAGCGCGTTCATCAGCACCGATGAGGGATAGGCGGCCTTGCCGCCCGGCACATACAGTCCGACCCGATCGAGCGCAGTAATCTTTTGCCCGAGCCGGGTGCCGTCGGCTTCCGTGTATTCCCACGATTCGACCAGTTGCCGCTGGTGATAGCTGCGGATGCGCTCGGCCGCCTGTTCCAGGGCCTGGCGCTGTTCCTCCGGCAAGTGCTTGTAGGCGGCAGAGAGCTCTGCCGGGGACAATTCCAGTTCGGTCATGGCCTCGACCCGCAGACGATCGAAACGCCGTGTGTAATCGATGACTGCGGTGTCACCCAGGGTGCGCACGTTGGCAAGAATTTCAGCGACGGCGGACTCGATGCCGGCGTCGGTGGCGCTCTCGAAGGCCAACAGTGCATCCAGCCTGGCCAGAAAGTCCTCGTCGCGGGTGGACCAGCGCCGCAGCTTGAGCCAGCTCATTGAATCGCTCCAGCAATATTGCTTGCTTCCGCCATATTGATTGCTTCCGCAAAGGCCTCGATCAGCGGCTGCAGCACCTCGCGCTTCATTTTGAGTGCCGCCTGATTCACGACCAGACGCGATGAAATCGGCATGATGTCCTCGACCGCAACCAGGTTGTTGGCCTTGAGGGTGCTGCCGCTCGATACCAGATCGACGATCGCATCGGCCAGACCGACCAGCGGCGCCAGTTCCATCGAGCCGTAGAGCTTGATCAGATCGACATGGACACTCTTGGTGGCGAAATGCTCGCGTGCCGTATTGATGTACTTGGTCGCCACGCGCAAGCGCGCGCCGCTGCGGACTGCGGCTGCATAATCGAAGCCCGCCGGAACCGCAACACACATACGGCATTTGGCGATCTGCAAATCCAGCGGCTGATACAAGCCCATGCCGCCATGCTCGAGCAGCACATCCTTGCCGGCGATGCCAAGATCGGCAGCGCCGTACTGCACATAGGTCGGCACATCGGAAGCGCGCACGATCACGACGCGCACCTCATTGCGGTTGGTGGCGATGATGAGCTTGCGCGAGGACTCCGGGTTTTCGCTCGGCACGATGCCCGCCGCTGCCAGCAAGGGCAGGGTTTCCTCGAAGATGCGGCCCTTCGACAGGGCGATGGTTATGCCGTTCAAGGGATGGTCCGTAGGTTAAAACAGGATTCTAGCGCAGCCGCTCGCTGCGGTTATTTGACCCGCCGCACTCTGGCGCCGAGCGCGAGCAGTTTCTGCTCCAGCTGCTCATAACCGCGATCCAGGTGGTAGATGCGTTCGATCAACGTTTCGCCCTGAGCCACCAGCCCGGCGATGACCAGGCTGGCCGAGGCGCGCAGATCGGTGGCCATCACCGTGGCGCCTTCGAGCTTGGCGACTCCCCTGACCACGGCGGTGTTGCCGTCGATCTTGATGTCCGCGCCGAGTCTTATCAGTTCAACAGCGTGCATGAAGCGATTCTCGAAGATGGTTTCGCGGATGATCGCAGTGCCATCGGCAATGGTGTTCAAGGCCATGAACTGGGCCTGCATGTCGGTCGGGAATGCCGGGTAGGGCGAGGTGCGCAGACTCACCGCCTGCAGTTGTTGCGGCGCCTTGAGATTGATTGCGTCGCGTTCGCCCTGGATCTCGCAGCCGGCATCCATGAGCTTGTCGATGACGGCATCAAGGTAACTCGTCGAGGTGCCGGTCAGGCGCACCTCACCGCCGCTGGCAGCGGCGGCGCAAAGATAGGTGCCGGTCTCGATGCGGTCGGGCATGATGCGATGCGTTGCGCCGTGCAGCCGGTCGACGCCGCGGATGCGGATCACATCGCTGCCGGCGCCGGAAATCTGCGCACCCATGCTGACCAGGCAATTGGCCAGGTCGACCACCTCCGGTTCACGTGCGGCATTCTCGATCACCGTCTCGCCATCGGCCAGGCAGGCGGCCATCATGAGGTTCTCGGTGCCGGTCACAGTCACCATGTCGGTGAACAAGTGCGCTCCCTTGAGGCGCGCCACCTTGGCATGGACATAGCCATGTTCGACGCCGACCTCCGCGCCCATTGCCGTCAGCCCCTTGATGTGCTGATCGACCGGACGTGCGCCGATGGCGCAACCACCCGGCAGGGACACTCTGGCTTCGCCGGCGCGGGCGGTCAGCGGCCCCAGCACCAGAACCGAGGCGCGCATGGTCTTGACCAGCTCGTAGGGCGCCACAGGGTTGTTGAGTTCGGCCGCGTCCAGCGTGACTGTGGCCCCGTCGCGGCTGACTTTGACGCCCATCTGCGCCAGCAGCTTGAGCATGGTGCCGACATCGTTGAGTTTGGGCACATTGGTCAGGGTCAAGGGTTCGCGCGCCAGCAACGCTGCGCACAGGAGCGGCAGTGCGGCGTTCTTGGCGCCGGAAATCGCAGCTTCGCCCCTGAGCGGCACACCGCCTTCGATCAGGAGTTTATCCATGGGCTTGCCTGTCTTGCCACTCTTCGGGCGTCAGGGTTTGCATCGACAAGGCGTGCAGCTCGCCCGAATCGAGCTTGTCGCGGATCAGAGCGTAGACGCGCTGCTGGCGCTTGACGCGATTCAGACCGGCAAATTCGGCGCTGACGATGAGGGCGGCAAAGTGCTGCCCATCGCCCTCGATCGAGAGATGCGCACAGACCATGCCGGCGGCTATCCATTGCTCAATTTGTTTGGGATCCAACATGGTGATTTCTTCCTCAAGCCCTCAATTTGTAACCGCGCTTCAGCATGGCCAGCGTCAGTGCGGACAGCAGCACGAAGCATAGGCCGACGATGCCAAAACTTAGCCACGGGGAAACATCGGCAACCCCGAAAAAGCCGTAGCGAAAGCCGTCGATCATGTAAAAAATCGGGTTCCAGTGCGACACCTGTTGCCAGAAGGGTGGCAGGGAATGAATCGAATAGAACACGCCGGATAGAAATGTCAGCGGCATGATGATGAAATTCTGAAAGGCCGCCAACTGGTCGAACTTGTCTGCCCAGATGCCGCCGATCACTCCCAGGCTGCCCATGATGCCTCCACCGAGCAGGGCGAAAATGATAATCCAGAGCGGTTCGCGGCAATCCAGATGGGCAAACCACAGGGTGGCCAACAGTACGCCGATTCCGACCGATATGCCGCGTATCACCGCCGCCAGGACATAGGCGAGGTAGAACGCCTGGTATGAAATCGGCGGCAGCAGCACGAAAATGATACTGCCCGTGACCTTGGACTGGATCAGCGAAGAAGACGAATTGGCAAAGGCATTTTGCAGCATCGACATCATCACCAGTCCCGGTATCAGGAAGGCCGTGTAGCTTACATTCTCATACACCTGCACATGCGCTTCCAGGACATGTGAAAAAATCAGCAGATACAGCAAGGCCGTGATGACCGGGGCCGCGACGGTTTGAAAGCCGACCTTCCAGAAGCGCAGCACTTCCTTGTAGAGCAAGGCGGAGAAGCCGGTCATCGCGTCTCGCCCCGTTCATGCATGACCCGGACGAATACTTCTTCCAGGTCGGGCTGGCCGATTTCGAGTTCATTCAGGCCGCAACCGCTGGTGCGCAACTCGGCCAATAAAGGCTCGATCTCGGCAAAGTGATCGAAAGCAATCGAACAAACGGAATCCTTGATCTCGGCGCGTTGCGCCAGCGCCGCAGGCAGTGCAGCGCCTGGGGTCAGGCGCAACCGTAAGGTATGCGCCGAGAAGCGCTGCAGCAGGCTGACTGTCGTATCCAGCGCAACCACGCGGCCGGCCTTAAGCATGGCGATACGCGAACAGAGGCTTTCGGCTTCCTCGAGATAATGCGTGGTGAGAACGACGGTATGGCCATCGCGATTGAGACGGCGGATGAATTGCCAGAGCGTCTGGCGCAACTCGACATCGACGCCGGCGGTGGGTTCGTCGAGCACGATCACCGGTGGGCGATGAGCCAGGGCTTGCGCCACCAGCACGCGGCGTTTCATGCCTCCTGAAAGCGAGCGCATGTTGGCGTTGGCCTTTGAACTCAAATCAAGGTTCTCGAGAATCTCGTCGATCCATGCATCCCGCTCCCGGCTTTTGCCGATGCCAAAATAACCGCACTGGAAATCGAGCGTTTCGCGCACAGTGAAAAATGGATCGAACACCAATTCCTGCGGCACCACCCCGAGTTGGCGTCGCGCCTGGCGATAGTCTTTGATCACATCGTGGCCGGTAATGGCGATCTGCCCGCTATCCAGGCGTACCAAGCCCGCCAGGGCGGAGATCAGGGTGGTTTTGCCAGCGCCGTTGGGGCCGAGCAGACCAAAGAATTCACCTTGTTCGACGTCGAGGTCGATGCCCGCAAGGGCTTGTACCGAACCGAAACGCTTGGTCACCTGCCGAACTCGGATAGCGGGAATCATCGGCAATTGTCTGCGCCTGCCGGGCGCGTCAGGCTGCGAGCGGCAGTAGCTCGGTCACGCCGTAGACGGACGAGAGGCTTAACAGCTCTTGCGGCGGATGGGCAATGCGAATCGCCTTGCCCTGCTGCTGCGCGGCGCGTAGCCAGCCGAAAATCACGGCGATGGAGGAGGAGTCAACATCGGTCACTGCACTGAGGTCGAAGAGCGTTTCGGCGCTGGCCAGCGTTGCACTTCCTTCAGCCAGCAGTTTGCTCGCTTCCGACAGGATCATGGCACCGGACACTTCGACCCGGTCACCGGCAACATGGATCACTTGGGCTCCAGGCTGCGATTTTTTGTTTGCAGCATCGCGATCAGGCCGTCGATGCCGTTGTTGCGCACTTCGCTGGCGAATGTGTCGCGATAATTGGTGACCAGGCTGATGCCGCTGACTTCGATGTCGTAGACCTTCCAGCCCTGCGGCAGCATTTCAAGGTAATAGTCGAGGGAGATCGGCTTGGCGCCGGACTGGACGATCTGCGTGCGCACTTTCACATCGGTTTCGCCGTTCTTGAGCGAAAAAGGCTTGAATTCAATGACCTGGTTCTTGTACTCGGTCAAGGCTTTCGAGTAAGTCCGTACCAGCAGCGTGCGGAACTCGTCGGTCAGGGTTTTCTGTTGCGCCGGATTCGCGACACGCCAGTCACGTGCCAGGGCAAGCTGGGTCATGTGCGTAAAATTGAAATGCGGCAGGACCTTGGTCTCGACCAGATCGAGTATTTTCCTGTTGTTGCCGGCCTGGATGTCCTTGTCCTTGCGCACAATTTCCAGCACTTCGTTGGAGACGTTCTTGATCAACTGGTCGGGTGCAAGGTTGGCCGGCGGGTTGGCCGGCGGTTGTTGCGCCCCGGCTACGGCAGGCATCAGCAGGGCAAAACAGGTCATCAGCAAAACAGACAATTTCATGCGAGTTCCTTCTTAAGGCTTGTTGGGGGAATCCATGCCCGCTTGCAGGGCAGCATACTTGCTTGGCGTCTCGAGCTGCGCGCCATCATCCAGCACGCGCGGCGGATTGCCGTCATAAACCCTGTAGCGGCGGCGCTGCAGGTAGGCATCGCGGATATAGGCGTAGCGGTCGAGGGCCGCCTCCTGGACAATCTTGTCGGCGGCCAGATATTCGGATCTGTCGCTGATGGCGCGCATCACCACCAGTGAATTGCGAACCGGGACATCGTCCAACTGAATCACCGGGTCAGTCTTTGAATCGAGAATTTGGGCGAAGGCATCGCGCATTGTGCGCGGTCCGAGAATCGGCAACATGACGTAAGGTCCGTCGCCAACGCCCCAGCGGCCAAAAGTCTGGCCGAAATCCTCATCATGTTTCTCCAGCCCGAAATCGCTGGCGAAATCAATCACACCCAGCAATCCCATGGTTGTATTTACCGCCACCCTGCCGACATCGCCTGCCGCTTCGGGCAGCTTGCCCTGTAACAGATTGTTCACGGCGATGAAAACATCGGCGATATTGCCGTAAAAATTCGATACGCCGGTGCGCAAGGTCGCAGGAACGACATCGGCATAACCCTGTGCGACGGGCCGGAGGATGGCGCGATCAATCCCGTCGTTGAAGGCGAACATGGCGCGGTTGTAGCCTTCCAGTGGGTCTTTGGCAACGCCCGTAGAGGCGCAGCCGCCGAGGAGCCCGAGCATGGCGCCGGCAATCGCCAGGCCGGCCAGATTGCGAAAAACTTCCAAATAGACTCTGCTCACGAATCAGTCCTTTTTGTTGCGTCGTCCCGCATCACTTTTTGCCGCCACCGGTATCTTCACTGGCCTTGTTGAACATGAACTGGCTAATGAGCTTTTCCAGCACGACCGCCGACTGGGTTTTCTTCACCAGGTCGCCATCCTTGAGCATCTGGGTGTCGCCGCCGACTTCGAGGCCGACATATTGCTCCCCGAGCAAACCGGAAGTATTGATGGTGGCAAAAGTATCGCGGGGAAATTTGTAGCGGTGGTCGATATGCATGTTGACGACCGCGACAAAGGCCTCCGGATCAAGCTGAATTTGAGTCACCCGCCCGACCACTACGCCGGCGCTCTTGACTGCTCCGCGCACTTTAAGGCCGCCGATGTTATCAAACTTGGCCTCCAGCCGATAGGTTTCACCAACGTTGTTGGAAGCCAGATTGCCGACCTTGAGCGCGAGAAACAGCAGCGAGCCCAGGCCGATGGTGACAAAAATTCCGACCCACAGGTCGAGTGTTGCACGGTTCATTAAGCCCCCCGGAACATGAATGCGGTCAGTACAAAATCGGCTGCAAGCACTGCCAGCGACGAAGTCACCACGGTGCGCGTGGTGGCGCCGGAAACGCCTTCCGCGGTCGGCTCGGCATCATAACCTTCGAACACGGCAATCCAGCTGATGATTATGCCAAAAACGCAGCTCTTGATGATGCCGTTGACAATATCCTCGCGAAAGTCGACCGAAGCCTGCATCTGCGACCAGAAAGAACCTTCATCGACCCCGATCAACTGGACGCCGACCAGGTAACCGCCGAATATACCCATTGCCGAAAACAGCGCTGCCAGCAAGGGCATCGAAACCACGCCGGCCCAGAAGCGCGGCGCCACGACGCGGGCGATCGGATTGACCGCCATCATCTCCATTGCGGATAACTGCTCGGTCGCCTTCATCAGGCCGATTTCCGCGGTGATTGCCGAACCGGCGCGGCTGGCAAAGAGCAGGGCGGACACCACCGGGCCCAACTCGCGCACCAGCGACAGCGACACCAGAACCCCGAGCGCTTCGCTGGAACCGTAACGCTGCAACGTATCGTAGCCCTGTAAACCAAGCACCATGCCGACGAACAGACCGGATACCAGGATGATGATCAGGCTCAGTACGCCAGTGAAATAAATCTCACGAATGGTGAGATGAAACCGCCTCAAGGCCGTGCCCGAAAGCAGCAGAATGGCCAGGAAAAAGCGGCTGGCAAAACCCAGGCGCCAGATGCGGCTGGTGAAATTGTGGCCAAGCCGGGTCAGGAATTGCACCAGCTTGTCGGCGAACGGGGGCGACTTGGAAGGATTAGGCATGACCTGCCTGCGTCATAATCTGTTCCCCGTACACCGGCGCCGGGTAGTGAAAAGGCACGGGGCCGTCGGCCTCTCCCCAGACGAACTGGTGCACGTAAGGCGTTTGGGATGCCTTGATTTCTTCGGCGGTACCCTGGGCAACAATTTTGCCGGCGGAGACGAAATAGACGTAATCGACAATTTTCAGCGATTCCTGGACATCATGGGTAACGATGATGGAACTGGCGCCGAGCGCCGTGTTAAGGCTGCGAATCAGGTCACCGATGATGGACAGCGAAATCGGATCGAGTCCGGCAAATGGCTCGTCGTACATGATCAGCATCGGATCCAGGGCGACTGCGCGGGCCAGGGCGACACGTCGCGCCATGCCGCCGGAAAGCTCGGAAGGCATGAGGTTATGGGCGCCGCGCAGCCCGACGGCATGTAATTTCATCATGACCAGATCATTGATCAAGTCTTCGGGCAGGTCGGTGTGTTCGCGCATCTGGAAGGCGACGTTGTCAAACACCGACAGATCGGTAAATAGGGCGCCGAACTGGAACAGCATACCCATTTGCCGGCGCATTTTGTAGAGACCGCCGCTGTCCAGCGCATGCACCACTTGCCCATTAACGCGCACCTCGCCGCTGGTTGGCTTGAGCTGGCCGCCGATCAGACGCAGGGTTGTGGTTTTGCCGCAACCGCTGCTGCCCATGATCGCCACGATCTTGCCGCGCGGAATCTCCATGTTGATATCCGTGAGAACCGGGCGCTGGTCGTAAGCAAAGCTGACTTTGCTGATTCTGACCAGACAGTCGTCGGACGGTGTCGTTGCGGATGCCACAGATTCATTCCAATAGTGAAAAATACGCCTGGATTCTAACAGATGGCCGCATTTATCCCGGGGTGATTTATGTCACACTATGCACTCAGATGCGCCAGCGCTTTGGCATCCCATGCCGCGGAGAACATGAGCGAAACAGCACGCAAACCTTTGTTGTTGATCGTCGACGACGATGCCTTGATTACCGATACGCTGAGCTATTTTCTCAGCAGGGATTTTGATGTATCCGTTGCTTCCTCCCGCAGTGAGTGCGTTGAACGTCTGCGCAAATCTGCCCCGCCCCAGGCTGCCCTGATCGATCTTGGCCTGCCGCCCTTGCCACATCGTCCGGATGAGGGATTCGCCTTGATCTCGGATTTGCTGGCGCACTCGCCGAGCATGAAGATCGTGGTGCTGTCCGGACAGAACGAGGAGAAGCATGGACGGCATGCGCGCGCCCTGGGTGCTGTGGAATTTGTCGCCAAACCCGCCGATCCGGAAATACTCCGGCAGATTTTGTTCAAGGTATTGGCCTTCGGCGCCGCAGAGGACGCCGCACAGGCTGCCACGACACATACCAGTACCTGCGATTTGATCGGAGAGAGCCTGGCGATCATGAAATTGCGCGAGCAAACCCGGCAGTACGGCGGCTCGCCGTTTCCGGTCCTGATCGAAGGCGAGTCTGGCAGCGGCAAGGAAATCGTCGCCCATTGCTGCTTGCACCGCCAGACCGAGAGAAGAAATCTGCCCTTTTTCGCGCTCAATTGCGCGGCGATTGCCCCCACCCTGGTTGAGCCGACCCTGTTTGGGTATGCCAAAGGCGCCTTCACCGGCGCGGCTGCCAACAAATCCGGCTATTTCGAGGATGCCGGCAACGGTACGCTGTTTCTCGATGAAATCGGCGAATTACCGCTCGAACTGCAACCGAAACTGTTGCGCGTTCTCGAGAACGGCGAGTTCCAGCGCGTCGGCGAAACCCAGTCGCGCATTTCCCATGCCCGTGTCATCACGGCAACCAATCGCGATCTGCGTCAGGAAATTCGCCAGGGACGTTTCCGCGCGGACCTGTACCACCGGCTCAGCGTGTTTTCCATCAGCGTGCCCCCGTTGCGCGAGATGGGGCAGGACAAGCAACTGCTGCTCGATCATTTCCGGATCCTGTATGCACAACAGGCCGGGCAGGCGCCGTTTGTCTTGACAGATGCAGCGGCACAGCGCTGGATGAACTACCCGTTCCCCGGCAATGTGCGCGAATTGCGCAATATCGTGATTCGCCTGAGCACCAAATATCCTGCTCACGCAGTATCATTGACCGAGTTGGAGTCCGAGCTGGACAGTCCGTCCACAGAGCAGTCGCAAGGCATCCTGTTGAGCGACGATCCGAGCGAACTGATCGCCACTGCGCAACAGCATCTGCAGCGACAGGGTCATTTCAGCCTCGACGACACGCTGCACCATTGGGAGGAAGCCTATATCGAAGCTGCACAACGCCTTACCCAGGGCAATCTGAGCCAGGCGGCAAAACTGCTCGGCATCAATCGCACGACGCTCTACAGCCGCATTGAAACGCTGGCACGTATGAAGAACCAGGGAAATCACTGATGTACCTTGAGCACTACGGATTGTCCGAGGCACCCTTCCGGATTACCCCGAACACGGACTTCTTTTTTGATGGCGCCAATCGCGGCGCCACGCTGGATGCCCTGATCTACGCCATCACCCATGATGAAGGCATCGTCAAGATCAGCGGTGAAGTCGGCAGTGGCAAGACCATGCTGTGCCGGGTTCTGATGGAGCGCCTGCCTGCGCATGTCAAAACGGTCTATCTCGCCACACCCTCCCTGTCGCGCGAAGACATCCTCTATGCAATTGCCGATGAACTCGCCATTGAGACCCCGGCAGGCCGCGCCAACGCAATCCTGAGGGTTCTGCAGGAGCACTTGATCGAGCTGTACAGCAAGGGACACCAGATCGTGGTGCTGATCGACGAGGCGCATGCGATGCCGGTCGAGACCCTGGAAGAGATCCGCCTCCTGTCCAACCTCGAATCGAATCATCACATGCTGCTGCAATTGGTGCTGTTCGGACAGCCGGAACTCAATGGGGTTCTGGCGCGTTCGGACATGCGCCAACTGAAGGAACGGATCACCCACAATTTCGCCCTGGAACCGATGGTGCGCGACGATATCTCCGGATACATCGATTTTCGCATGCGCGCGGCCGGTTACCATGGCCCGAAAATTTTCAGCGATCCATCGATCCGTCTGATCACCGGCGCATCGATGGGGCTCACCCGGCGCATCAATATCATTGCCGACAAGTCCTTGCTCGCTGCATTCGCCGAAAATACCCACCAGATCACGCCCAGGCATATTCGTGCCGCCATTCGCGACGCCGAGTTCGGCGACTTCCGTCCGACCCGCTGGCGGCTCTGGGCGGGTCTGGCTGCGGTATTCCTGGCGATTGCAGGTATTGCTGCATTCTTTTTGAGAAGCAGCGAACCACGTGTTCCCGAAAATCCCACTGCAGCGACACCAGCACTCCCCGAGGTTTCCGCTCCAGCGCTACCGGCCAGAACGATTCCGCAGGCGCATCGTGCATCTGAGACGACTCCCAATCCACCTGCCAAACCTGCCAACCCGGTTGCCGCGGTCAAGCCTTTCGCCCCCGCTGCAACACCCGCAGGGTTACCCGTCAAGCCGTCCGGAACGATGACGGACCAGATGGCGGATCCTGTCGCCAAGCTGGGCGTGCAAAGCCGCGCACGCTATGAGGCGGGACAGCTATGGCTGAAAACCGCGGCCAACGACCACTGGTTTATCCAGCTGGTGGGTTCCGACATCAGCCAGGTCAATGCCATCGAGAGCTTTGTGGCGCGCGCCACGGAACAGATCGGGGCCGAACAATTGCGCATCTATGTCACCAACTTCAAGGGCGTGCAGCGTGTCGGCATCATCTATGGCGACTATGTTTCCCGTGATGCGGCCCTCGGCGCGATTCAGCAACTGCCCGCGTCGTTTCGTGCGCTCTCCCCTTTCCCGCGTCTGGTGAAACACCTGCGCTGATCGCTAGTTCGCACAGCCATCCCCTCATGAGACAAGGCCTTACGTGCTATCATCGACAGAATCGCCAAACGGCACCACAGGAGACCATAAGGGGCGTGGGGACGTATCCGATTCAGTCATGATCGTACGACAATCATTTGTTGCTTGCCGAGCATTCTTTGCCGTCCTGTTGGTTGCGGGTTGCAGCAATGTGCCCATTCAACCGCCTTCTGCAGGGCATTTGCGCACAGAGAATCTGCCGCCAGCAGCATCGCGCAATATTCCGCAGACGGTTCAGCAATCCGCCGCATTGTCCAAGCCCAGGCCGGCCGCGAAGAATGAAACCTTCAGCGTGGTGGTCAATGAGGTCAAGGTCAATGAGCTTCTGTTTGCCTTGGCCCGCGATGCCAAGATCAATGTCGACATCCACCCCGGCATACAGGGCGTGGTGACGCTCAATGCCATCGACCAGACCCTGCAGCAATTACTCGGCAGAATCAGCAAACAGGTCGACATGCGCTGGGAATTCGACGGTCCGAACCTGACCGTCATGCCCGACTCGCCGTTCTTGCGCACCTACAAAATCGATTACGTGAACATGACGCGCGACACCAGTGGCAACACCACCGTCACGACACAGATTGCCTCGGCGGGTAGCACGGGTTCCGGAGGCAGTGGCAACAGTTCCCTGACCAAGATCGACAACGCTGCCAAGAATCGCTTCTGGGAAACTCTGGAAAAGAACCTCAAGGATATCTTGCGCGAGACGGACAAGATCCTGCCCGAAGGGTCGAGTGAAACGGTGGTCGAGCACAGCGACCAGCAAAACACCACCGGTACCGGGGCACAGCAAGCCAAACCTGCCGGCAAGGGCGCCGCCAACACGCCCGCGAACATCGCCGGCAGCCCCAATCCCGCATCGTTGCAGCAGGAAGGCAGCACCGTGGTGCGCCGGACTACGTTCCGTGAGGCCGCCGCGGTGATCATCAATCCGGAAAGCAGCGTCCTTATCGTACGTGCGACCGGCCGCCAGCATGAAAAAATTCAGGAATTCCTCGACCAGGTGTTGTATCGGGCCACCCGCCAGGTCCTGATCGAAGCCACCATCGCAGAAGTGCTGCTGAGCAATGACTACCAGCAAGGCATCAACTGGAGCATGCTGCCGATTGGCGGGTCGGGCTTGAAGCTACTGCAAAAGGGGCCGGTGCAACCGCTGACGGGGATTGAAATCAGTACCGTCGGGAGCGAGGCCAATTCAAACAGCGTCACCGTCAAGGGGTTGGGCATCTTCAGCGGTTCGATCAAACTGCTCGAGACCTTCGGCACGGTCAAGGTGCTCTCGAGCCCAAAACTTTCCGTGATCAACAATCAGACTGCCGTGCTCAAGGTGATCGACAACAGCGTCTATTTCACGATCAAGGCGGATACCACCACGAACCAGACCGCTTCCGTGACCACCTACACCACCACCTTGAACACGGTGCCGGTGGGTTTCGTCATGAATGTCACGCCGCAAATCAGCGAAAACGATACGGTGCTGCTGAATATCCGCCCGAGCGTCTCCCGCATTGTGTCCTATGTCAATGACCCCAATCCGGACCTGGCCAAGGCCGGCGTCTCAAGCCAGATTCCCGTGATCCG
Source organism: Sterolibacterium sp. (assembly GCA_041674465.1). GTDB lineage: Bacteria > Pseudomonadota > Gammaproteobacteria > Burkholderiales > Rhodocyclaceae > JACRAR01. Next base: position 2,150 of record JBAYVV010000052.1, on the reverse strand, counting down.
CACGCGCGAGATGGAATCGGTGATCCGCATCAGCAACGGCAATATCGCGGTCATGGGCGGCCTGATGGAGGACAGCCTCGGCAATACTGAAACCGTCATACCGGGATTGTGGAACATCCCAACGCTGGGCAACTTGTTTGTCAACCGTGACGACAAGCGTTCGAAGACCGAACTGGTCGTCTTCCTGCGCCCGGTGGTGGTTCGGGAGGCGAGCCTGGACATGGATTACCGTGAATATCGTGACAAGTTGCCAGGACAGAACTTCTTCAAGGGCGAACATGGTCCGCAACGCCAGGAATTCAACTTCGGAGGCAATCCGCAGTGAGCCTGTTGATGGATGCGCTGAACAAGGCGGAACAAGCCAAGCGCCAGAATCAGGCGGACGATGTCGACAGCAATGCCATTGCTCCCCCGGCTGCGGCGGAGACCGCACCACATGCAACAACGTCAGCACCTGCCTTCTCCCTGGAGTTGTCGCCGTTGATGGCCAACGACCCACCTCCACCCCCGCCGCCGCCCGCTCCCTCCGTTCCGCCGACCTTGCCGGAACTACCGCCCCATCTGGGCATGCTGGATGAGGAATTCATCGCCCATGCCGCGACCGCCAAGCAGCCCGGCAAGGACAAAAAATCGTTGAAATCGCTGCAGGTGGAGGCAATACCGACTCCCCCTGCCCCGGCTAATCCGCCCGCGAGCAAAACGACGACCGTTCCGGCGACCCAGAAGGCCGAAGCCGAAGATCGCATGGCCGCCCAAAACCTGTTTGATGCCAAACAGGGGCGCTCCGCACCACCCAACCGGCGCATGGCCCTGGTGCTCGGTTTATTGACCCTGATCGCCGCTGCAGGCATCGGGGTTTATTTCTGGCTGCAACTCCAGCCTGCGGGAACTTTTGGCCTGGGCGGCCCACCTATCGCCCGTCCGCCACTTCCACCGCCGCAAGCTGCAGCGCCGGCGTCGCCTGCGAACACTCCGCCGGCCACCGCCGCAGCATCTCCGGCCGCGGCTGGCGATGCAAAAGCACCACCGGCAGTGACTGCTGCCGCTGCCCGCCCAGTCGCGGCTGAACCAGCCGACGAACCGGCCAGCCCAATTCGCGTGACAACAGCCAAAATCATCCTCAATCCATCATTGACCACTGCCTACGCTGCCTACCAGGCCGGCAATTATGATCTTGCCAGGAGCGAGTACTCGCAGGTATTGAGCAACGATCCGAACAATCTGGACGCCCTGCACGGCATGGCTGCCATCGCTTTGCGCCTGCGCCAGCCCGCCGTCGCCGAGGAGTTTTACACACGATCCATCGAAGCCGACCCCAAAGATGCGCTGGCACAGGCGGGTCTAATCGGTTTGAGAGGCCAGAGCGACCCGCTCCAGGCCGAGACCCGCCTGAATTTGATGCTCGCTGCCCAGCCCGACCTGCCCGCCATCAACTTTGCTCTGGGTACGCTATACGCCAGCCAGAGCCGCTGGAACGAGGCGCAGGCGGCCTACTTCAGAGCCTACCGGGGCGAGCCTGACAATGCGGATACTCTCTTCAATCTGGCGGTCAGCCTGGATCATCTGAACCAGTTCAAACTTGCGCTGCAGTACTACAATCTGGCCTTGGCCGCAGCGGCAAACCGCCCGTCCAGTTTCGACAAGGCGCAAGTCGCGGCACGGCTCAAGGAACTGCAACCCTAGAACTGCATCCCTGGTACCCGATTTTGATTCGGAGGGACTAGTTTCGGGTTTGTCCAGTCCTATCTTGCTGTTGCCAGCATCCTCGTGATGCCGGAGAATAGCGGCAGTATGAATTCACCGACTCCTTCCAGGCAGCCGATCGGCCAGCTTCTGATTGCGCAAGGCGTGATCAGCGAGGACCAGTTGCGCATCGCGTTGCTGGAGCAAATGAAGTCAAACCAGCCGATCGGCAAATTGCTTGTCAGCCTGGGGTTCGTTTCCGAGACCACGTTGCGCGACGCGCTGGGCGAATCGCTCGGCAAGAAGTCGATCGACCTGTCCAATGCCATCATCGATCCGGCCGCCTTGCGCCTGGTTTCCCATGAACTCGCCAAGCGCCATAAACTGCTGCCGCTGGCTTACGACGCCGAGCAAAATCGCCTGACCATCGCGGTTGCCGACCTCAACGACATCATCGCGCTGGACCG
>JBAYVV010000051.1:0-24352 GCA_041674465.1 Sterolibacterium sp. | reverse complement strand
CCGTGACATTGCCGCCGCGGTTGGCATGCGTTCCGGTTCGCCCTTCTACCATTTCAAGAGCAAAGAAGACATGCTCAAGACGGTGGTGCTTGAAGGCATGCAATCCGCCCTGGCCGCCATCGAAGCGGTATTGGCGCAGCACCTGCCCCCGCGCAAAACTTTTCATGCCCTGATCCGCGCACATCTGGACACCATCCTCGTGAGCGGCGGAGATTTCGCGCCGGTGCTGCTGCATGAATGGCGCTCGCTGAGTCCCGAATCACGCGCCGAGATTGTCGCGAGCAAGGATCGCTACGAGAAGATCTGGCAGAAGACGCTGACCGACCTGAAACGTGCCGGACTCATCGCCGACGACTCAAGCCTGGCGCGCCTGCTGATCATTGGTTCGATCAACTGGACCGCGCAGTGGTATCGCCCAGACGGCAAGCTCTCGATCGACAAGTTGGCGCAGCGCACGGCGAATTTCTTCCTCTTGTCCTAGATCAAAGAATCGGCTGTCGCGGGCCCAGCGGCAAGGCCTGAGAAGACTTTAATCATTTAGAATAGCCCCAGTCCGCGCGGGACTCAGGGGGATATTGGCCATGCTCGAAGCACTCGACTTCACGGAAAAAGCCACCGTTCTGGTGGTCGACGACACGCCGGACAATCTGTCGCTGATGTCCGGCCTGCTCAAGGACCTCTACAAGGTCAAGGTCGCCAACAATGGCGAAAAGGCACTCAAGATTGTGCGCGGCGACAGCCCGCCCGACCTGATCCTGCTCGACATCATGATGCCTGGCCTTTCCGGCTACGATGTCTGCAAGGAACTCAAGGATGACGCGGCGACCCGCGACATTCCGATCATCTTCCTCACCGCCATGAGCGGCACCGAGGATGAGAAGAAGGGGCTGGAGATGGGTGCGGCCGATTACATCACCAAGCCGATCTCCCCGCCCATCGTGCTGGCGCGCGTCAAGACCCAGTTGCACATCAAGGCCAGCGCGGATTTTCTGCGGGACAAGAATGTCTATCTCGAACAAGAGGTGGGCAAGCGCACACGCGAAGTCATGGCGATCCAGGACGTCACCATCCTGGCCATGGCCTCGCTGGCGGAAACGCGCGACAACGACACCGGCAACCACATCCGCCGCACCCAGTTCTACATCAAGGCGCTGGCCGAGAAACTGCAGGGCCATCCCCGTTTTGCCGCCTACCTGACACCGCACCAGATCGAGCTGTTGTTCAAGTCGGCGCCGCTCCATGACATCGGCAAGGTCGGTATTCCCGACCGCATCCTGCTCAAGCCGGGAAAGTTCGATCCGGAAGAATTCGAAATCATGAAGACCCACACCACGCTGGGCAAGAATGCCATCGAGCACGCCGAGGAACAGCTCGGCATGGAGGTGGCCTTCCTGGCCTGCGCCAAGGAAATCGCGCTGTATCACCAGGAAAAATGGGACGGGAGCGGCTACCCCCAGGGCTTGGCGGGCGACATGATTCCGATCTCGGCGCGACTCATGGCGGTGGCCGACGTGTATGACGCTCTAATCAGCCGGCGCGTGTACAAGGAAGGCATGCCGCACGAGAAAGCCATCGAGATCATCAGCACAAGCAAGGGTACGCATTTCGATCCCGACATCACCGATGCTTTCCTGGCCATCACCGATCAGTTCAAGGAAATTGCCGCTCGCTTTACCGACTCGGACCAAGTGATTGCCGCCAAGGCAAAACAACTGGAGCAGATCGCGGGTAAGACAGCCTGACTGACAAGCTGCAGTCGATCTTAAACCGGAAGGAGCATGGCATGAATCAACCAGAGATCAAGCCGCCGCTGGCCTGGCGCCCGGACTTTGCCACGGGCGTGGCGATCATCGACGACCAGCATCGCGAGTTGATCAAAATGCTTAACCAGGCCAGCACCCAATTGACCGATCACAGCCCCTTGTCCGATGTGGCGCGCATCGTGCAGGGACTTCTGAGTTATGCCGGCTACCACTTTCAGACCGAGGAAAAACTGATGGCGGAACACGGCTACGCTCAGCATCGTGCCGCACCGGCTGCCGAGCACATCAGGGCGCACCGGGCCTTTGCCGAGAAAGTGGTCGCCGTCAAGGCGCAGATCGATGCCGGCCAGAGAATAGCGAAGGCCGACCTGGAATCTTTTCTGAGCAACTGGCTCACCGATCACATCCTCCACACCGACAAGGAACTGGGTGCCTTCATTCGCGATCAGCAGAACCGTGCCAAGACGGTACACAACTGAACGTGTCGCACGGGTATAAAAATTATCGCCTTCATCCTACAACCAGGTAACGGACGTCACCGATGCGCTTATCTACCTTAGTCAGTCTCGGCATGGGCTTGGTGGCGTTGGCGAGCACCGTGCTCGGCGTGCGCGCCGTGAGCGCCAATCTGGAGCGGCAAGCCAATGTGCAATCCGGGATGGCGGCCGCACAATTGATGGCGCAGGCCCTCAATGCCGCGTCCAGGATTTCTGCCGAACGCGGACCCGCCAACGGTGTGCTCGGCAGTGAACTTCCCTTGCCGTCGGAGCGCATCAAGGCGCTGGCGGGAGCGCGTGACGTCACTGATGCCGCTCTGCGCGAGACCGAATCCACACTGAGCGGCGCTACCGAACTTCAGCCGGCCCAGGTGCGGACGATCGTCGAAGCCTTCGCCAATGCCGGCCGGCAATTAGCCAAGGCGCGCGGGCAGATCGACGAGATCGCCAAACAGCCGCGCGATGAGCGCAAGGATTCGGAGGTCAAGGCTGCGGTGAATGCCATGATCGATGTAATTCCTTTGATTGCGCCGGGTTTGAATGTGATCGAAAACGTGATGGCGCGTTCTGATCCGGCCTTGATCAATTTAGTCATGATTGCAAGACTGGCCACCGAAATGCGCGATTGCGCCGGGCAGCTGGGGTCGGTCTTCACTGCGCCATTCGTCGCTCGCCGACCGCTGACCTATGAGGAACTTGCGCTCATCGAACGCCTGATGGGTGCGCTCCAGTCGCTCGATCATCAATTGCGCCTGTTTCTGGACAAGACCGAATCCCCCCAGGAGCTGAAAGCTGCGCTGGCCGTGATCGATGCGGAATTCTTCGGCAAGGGCCTGCCGCTGATCCGGCACATGGAGGAAGTTGGTCGCTCCAGCGGTGACTACAACATGACGGCAGCGGAATTCGCCAAGCCCTACGTGCCGCAGATGAACGTCATCCTCGATTTGCGTGCGGCGGCACTGAACAAGATTGCGGTCCGCACCAAGGAGATCGGCCAGGAGAGCAAACGGTCCCTGCAAATCAGCCAATGGCTGGCGCTGTTGGTCGCCCTGTCGGTGCTGGGTACTTTCCTCTTGGTGCGGTTCCGTATGTCGCGACCGCTGGGACAATTGAACAAAGCCTTGCGTCAACTTGCCGCGGGAGAAAATAAGGTCGACCTGCCGGTTGCACGCTGGCGCGACGAAGTTGGCGAAGTGGTCGACGCGCTGAAACAGCTGCTGACGCTTGTCCGTACACGCGACCAGGAAAGTTACGTCTCGAACTTGGCTGCCAGCATTGCCGCGGATCTGCAAATTCCAGAGGATCTTGGACGGCTTTCCCTTGCGTTGTTCGGAAAACTGGCACCAGCCTTGCAGATTGGTCGTGCGAGCTTCTATCGGTTCGACAAGGAAAACGGAATCCTGCAAGTTTGCGGCGGATTTGCGCAGCAGGGCGACGTCAAATTGCAGGATGGCATCGTCCTGGGGGAGGGACTGGTTGGCGAATGTGCACGAGAGCGTCGGGCGATCCTGATCGAGAATCCCCCCGCCGACTACCTGGGCGCCCAGACGGCGCTGGCGGCGATTCCGGTGCAGGCGATCTTGCTGCTGCCCGTCCTCGGCAACCAGGAATTGTTCGGTGTCGTCGAGTTGGCTGGATTGCAGCCGTTCACTCAGGCGGATCGCGCCATCATCGAGGACATCCTGCCGGTGCTGGCAATGCGCATGGAAATCATCGAGCGCAACGAGCGCACGCAAACTTTGCTCAAGGCCACGCAGGAGCAGGCGCAGGCGCTGGCGACCCAGCAAGGTGAAATTAAGAAGCTGCTCGACGAGCAGCAGACTATTTTCGACCACGCGCCCCAGGGCATCATCTATACCGCAGACGGAATCATGGTGCGCGCCAATCGGCGGGTTGCCGATTTTCTCGGCCGCAGTATCGACGAAATAGTCGGGCAGCCATCGGGAGTTATCTATACATCGGAGGAAAGCCTGCGCGAGCTGGGCGCCAAGGTGGGACCGCTGCTGGCTGCCGGCAAGGATGTCCATGTCGAGTGGGAGTTTGCCAAGAAAGACGGCTCGATTTTTCCTGCCATGCTTTCGGGGCAGGCGATTACGCTCGCCGGGCACGAACGGGCGGCAATCTGGATGTTCGAGGACATCTCCGAGCGCAAGCGCATGGAGCAGGAGATGCGCGAAAGCGGGGAAAGGCTGCGGCGCATTCTGGAGAACAGTCCAGCCGGAGTTTCCATCAACAGCGAAGACGGTCATTCGATTTTCTCGAACCGGCGCCTGGCCGAAATGTTCGGACTGTCACCGGAAGAACTGACCCAGCGTCGCACCGCAGAATTCTGGCGCAATCCCGAGGAACGTCAGCGCTTTATCGACGAGCTGCATCGGGTTGGCTTTGTTTCTGACTTCCAGACCGAGTTATCTCGCGCAGACGGAGAGTTGCTGACGGTATTGTTGAACGCTGCGCTGACTGACTTTGCCGATGGCCAGTTCATTGTGACCTGGCTCTATGACGTCACTGAACGGCAAAAGGCTGCGAATGCTCTGCGCCTGGCCAGCGAGGAACAGGATGCCATCCTCGAATCCGCGACGCTTGGAATTGCCTTCATCCGGGATCGGATCATTGTCAGAGGCAACCAAAAACTAGGCGACCTGTTCGGTCGGCCGGTCGAAGCGATGTTGGATCAGACTACCCGCATCTGGTATCCGGATGACGAAGGCTTTGCGGCAGGAGGTGGCACGGTCTATGAACAGTTGCGCAGCGGTGGCACCCATCAGCGTGAGCAGCAACTGATTCGTGCCGACGGCACGATATTCTGGTGCCACCTGAGCGGCAAGGCGGTGGATGCGAATGACCTGTCACGCGGCACAGTATGGATGCTGGAAGATATTACCGAGCGCAAGCGCATCGAAGCAGAAATCAAGCATGCCAACATGATGAACGAATCGGCGCTGGATTTGACCAAGGCGGGTTACTGGCTGATCGACTACAGCGATCCGGATTACTACACCAGTTCCGAGCGGGCCGCTGCCATCTTTGGCGAGCACCCAAAACCCGGCTATCGCTATCATCTGACGGACGAATGGTATAGCCGGATTGTTGCTGCAGACCCGGAGGTTGCTGAAGCGACCGGCGCGCATTACGCCGCTGCAGTCGAGGGTACTGTGCCGCGCTATGACTGTACCTACTGCTACAAGCGTCCGATTGACGGAAAGGTGGCCTGGATTCGTGCGATCGGCAACGTGGTCCGCGACGAGAACGGCAAGCCTCTCGTCATGTACGGCGTTACCCAGGATGTCACCGAAATCAGGCAGGCCGAGATCGAGGTGTTGCGCGCCAAGGAAATCGCCGAGGATGCTGCCAAGGCCAAGAGCGACTTCCTCGCCAACATGAGCCATGAGATCCGCACGCCGATGAACGCCATCATCGGCATGGCGCACCTGGCCCTGAAGACCGGCATGACGCCGCGCCAGCGCGACTACATCAAGAAGATCCAGGGTAGCGGCCAGCACCTGCTCGGCATCATCAACGACATCCTCGACTTCTCCAAGATCGAGGCGGGCAAGCTGAATGTCGAACATGCCGATTTCGATCTCGAGAAAGTGCTCGAGAATGTTGCCAATCTGCTGACTGAGAAAACCAGCGCAAAGGGTCTGGAACTGATTTTCGACATCGCCATAGACGTGCCGCGCAGCCTCATCGGCGATTCCCTGCGGCTCGGCCAGATTCTCATCAACTACGCCAACAACGCCGTCAAGTTCACCGAGCAAGGCGAGATCGACATCATCGCCCGAGTCCAGCAGCGCATGGAGAAGGAAGTGCTGCTCTACTTCGCCGTCAAGGACACCGGCATCGGCCTGACGCCGGAACAGGCGGGGCGCCTGTTCCAGAGCTTTTCTCAGGCGGATACCTCGACCACGCGCAAGTTCGGCGGCACCGGTCTGGGGTTGTCGATCTCGAAGAAGCTCGCTGAGCTCATGGGCGGCGAAGTCGGCGTCGAATCGGTGCATGGCCAGGGCAGCACCTTCTGGTTCACTGTCCGCCTCGGCCTGGGCGAGGAAAAGCAGCGCGATCTCACGCCGCAGCCCGACCTGCGCGGCCGCCGCGTGCTGGTGGTCGACGATAACGAGAATGCCCGGGCCGTCCTCAACGACCTGCTGGAATCGATGACGTTTGTGGTGGCCGAGGCGGATTCGGGTGCTGCTGCGCTGGAGTCGGTACGCCAGGCGGCAACCGCCGGTAGTCCTTACGAGATCGTCTTCATTGACTGGCGCATGCCGGGCATGGACGGCATCCAGGCCGCGCAGGAGATCAGGTCGTTGGGACTGACCCCGCCGCCGCACCTGGTCATGGTGACCGCCTACGGCCGCGAAGAGGTCATCAAGGAAGCCAGTGAGGCGGGCATCGAGGACGTGCTGATCAAGCCGGTCAACGCGTCCGTCCTGTTCGATACGGCGATGCGCGTGCTCGGTGCCGAGCAGACACAGAAACGCGAAGCCGGCGATGCACCTTCGCAGGTGCTGGAAGATCTGGCGACCATCAAGGGTGCGCAAATCCTCCTGGTGGAAGACAACGAACTCAACCAGGAAGTGGCGGGCGAACTGCTCAAGGATGCCGGCTTCCTGGTGGACATCGCCGACAACGGCAGGATCGCCGTGGACAAGGTGCAGCAGAAGGACTATGACATCGTGCTGATGGACATGCAGATGCCGATCATGGACGGTGTCACGGCAACACAGGAAATCCGCAAGCTGCCCGGATACGAAGACCTGGCCATCGTTGCCATGACTGCGAATGCCATGCAGCAGGACAAGGACAAGTGCCTGGAGGCCGGCATGCAGGATTTCATCACCAAGCCGATCGAGCCGGACGAGTTGTGGGCGGCGCTGCTGAGGTGGATCAAGCCGCGCCAGGGCGCCGTGGCAACAGATGCCGGCACTGCTGCGGAAAAGCCGGCGGGTGATCCCGACTTGCCGAGTGGCATTGCCGGGCTGGATGTCGCCAACGGCTTGCGCCGCGTGCTCGGCAAGAAATCGCTCTATCTGTCGATGCTGAGGAAATTCGTGGTCGGGCAAATCAACGTGCCGACAGAGATTCGTGCTGCCCTGGCTGCCGATGATCTGGCCACGGCCGAGCGTCTGGCGCATACCGCCAAAGGCGTGGCCGGTAACATCGGCGCGACGGGCGTGCAGCAACTCGCGGCAACCCTGGAGCTCGCCTTGAAGGAACAGCGGCCGCGTGCGGACATCGAGTCCGCGTTGGCGCAGTTCGAACCGCCGCTGGCCGAACTGATAGAGGCATTGCAGGCGCAACTCCCCGCGGAAGCGGAGAAAGCACAAGTGGCGGTCGATCAGGATGCGCTGCGCGAGGTTTGCGGCAAGCTTGCCGCACTGCTGGCCGACGACGATTCGGAAGCCGGCGATCTGCTCGACAGCCAGGCCAACCTGCTCAACGCTGCCTTCCCGGCGCGTTTCCGCCAGATCGACGATGCGGTGCGCAGTTTTGATTTTGAGGCTGCCCTGGCGGCGCTGAAAGCGGCTGCCGACGAACGCGGAATCGAGGTGGCGGCATGAACCGGATCGCCCAATTTGTTGTTGTCCATGCGCGTCTGGCCTGGATTCTGGTTGCGCTGGCTGCAACCGTCGTCGGCATTGGCGCCAGCGAGCTGGCACGACTGGCTGGTGAGCGCGAACGTCTCGCCCAGTTGCAGACCGAGGCCGAACGGCGCAGCGTCGAACTGATGTCACAGACATTGAACGGCATCATGATGGGCGCCATGTCCATCCTTGGCCTGTCGGATGCCGAGATCAAGAGCGAGAGCACCAATCAACTTGCGCCCAACAGTCCGCGCATTGCCGAAATGATGCAAAGCGTCGGTAATTCCTATGGCGCCGAAGGCACTTTCGTCGTCGGCGAGGATGGCATCGTCAAGTCTTCCTGGGACAGCACGGGCAAGTCCTCGACCGGGCTCAACGTCAAGTTCCGTCCCTATTACCTGATGGCCCTGCAGGGGATCGAGAATGTCTATGCGGCGATCAGCCTGACCACGGGACGCCGCGCGATCTATTTTTCAGCGCCGGTCTATGCAGGCAAGACCAAGGCCTCGGCAGCGACCGGCGCCATGGTGATCCGCAGCGGCCTGGCGAAGGTGGACAACCTGCTCAAGGGTGACACCGAAGTTGCCCTGCTGCTTTCACCGCAGGGAGTGGTTTTCGCTGCCAGCCAGGAAGAATGGATCGGCAAGCTGGCCGGAGAACCCACTGCCGATCGCATCAAGGCGATCCGCGAGCTGAAGCAGTTCGGCAATCTTTTCGAGAAGCAGGACGTCGCCAAGCTGCCCTTTTCCATTGTTCCAGGCGTGATCAGCTATCAGGAACGGCGCCATGCCGTGGCTCGGTCCGCGGTCGCCTGGAACGATCCCTATGGGGACTGGTCGCTGATCCTCATCGAAGACCTGACCCGCACCGTTCCGGCTGCCGATCGTGTCTGGATCGGCGCATCCAGCGGTGCGGCGGTGCTGCTGATCGGTGCGCTGTTCCTGCTGATGCTGCGCGGCCACCATGCCCAGACCAGTGCCGCGCAGCAGTTGCAGATGCATGCGCAGCAGCAGCAGACTTTGGCGCAGCGCAAGACCGACCTGGCCACGGCATCGATGCGCCTGCAGCAGGCAAAGACAGTCGCCGAATTGGCCCAGGTGCTGCTTGAGGAAGCGCACCGTCTGCTCGGTGTGTTGCGCGGCGCCGTGTATGTGGTGGATGACGCATCAACCCAGCATTTGTCGCTGGCGGCAGGCTACGGTGGTCCGGCCGACCTTCCGAAAGTCTTAGCGCTGGGTGAGGGTCTGCTCGGACAATGTGCAGCGGAAGGCAAGGCCATCTTCCTCGACACACCACCGGAGACCTATTGGCGCATTACCTCGGGACTGGGTGCCGCCGCACCGCGCAGCGTGGTGATTCTGCCGATCGAACACAATGGCGTGGTGTTGGGCGCGATTGAAGTGGCCGCGCTGCGGGCGCTCGACGAGAACGACAGGAGCCTGCTTGATGAACTGCTGCCGCTGGTGGCGCTCAACCTGGAAGTCCTGCGACGCAACCGGCAGGCGGAAGCCATGGCGGTGGCGAATCAGGCGGCAGAACGCGATCTGCAGCGGCTGGCGAATGCGGAACGGTTCAACACGCTGGCGCAGGGACGCGAACAGCGGATTGTCGAGCTCAAGCGACTGGCCAACGCATTGGCGCTCAAGGCGGGGCAGGCGCTGCCCTTCCCGGGACTGGCGGCGGAAGATGCGTCCAGCGAAGACAATGTCCCGGCGGTAGGGGAAGATTCGCGGCCCGAGCAACGCAAGCTGATCCTCGAAGAACTGGTCGATCTGGCCGAATTGCAAGTGCTGTTCTCCAACTTTTGCGAGGCTGTCGGTGTGGCAGCAGCCATCATCGACCTGGATGGCAAGGTGCTGGCCTCGTCGCGGTGGCAGCGTGCCTGTACCGATTTTCATCGCGTCAATCCGGATTCCTGTGCGCTCTGCATCGAGAGCGATACCGAACTGGCGCTCAAGCTGAAGGACGGCAGCGCATACACGATGTACAAGTGCAAGAACGGCATGACCGATTGCGCTTCCCCGATCGTCGTCGAAGGCCAGCATCTGGCCAATGTTTTCATCGGCCAGTTTCATCTCGGCCCACCCAACCTGGTTTTCTTCGCCGAGCAGGCCAGGCGCTTCGGCTATCCCGAGGCGGAATACCTGCAGGCTGTCAACGAAGCGCCGGTGATGGATGAGCAGCGCTTGCCGTTCATCCTCGGCTTCCTGACCGGATTTGCGCGCATGGTGACCACCATGTCGCTGGCGCAGCGCCGTGCCGACGAGGCGCAGCAGCGCTTGCAGCGGGAGCGCATCGCCGCCATGAGCCTGGCTGAAGATGCCGAGCAGGCGCGACGGGCGCTGGAAGGTCGCAATAGGGAGGGACAACCATGAAGTTCCTCATCACCTGGCTGGAACGGCGTCGGCTGGTACACAAACTGACCTGGGGCGGCGCGGTGCTGCTGGCCCTTGCCGCTGGGCTTGCCTTGCATGGGCATTACGGCCAGCGCGTGCTGAACGCCAATATCCATGCGCTCTACGAGACGGAAATGTTGGGCGTTGCCAACGCCAAGGACGCGCAGTTTAACTATGCCGTGATCGGACGGACGCTGCGCCAGGCCATCCTAGCCTCCGATGATGCCAGCCGCCAGGCGGCGCTGAAGCAACTGGCGGTGGCGCGCAGCAATATCACCAAGGAAATCTCGGAACTTCGCCAACGCATCGTCAAGGAGGAAAACAGGAAAAGCCTCGCGCGTTTCGAAACAGCGTTCGCCGCGTATAGCCGGGATGTCGACGCGGTGCTCATGTTGCTCCCCGAGGAAAGACTCTCCGAAGCGCGTGCGTTGGTTTCTAGCAAGGCTTTTCAGGATTCCGGTCTTGCCGCGAACGAGGCGCTGGAACAGGTCGTCAACATCAAGGAAGCAGCGGCCAAGGTTGCAACAGAGGAATCGCTGCGTTTCGCAGAGCATAGCGCACAAGTGTTGCTGCTGCTGCTCGGTGGCGGCCTGGCCCTCGGCATACTGATGGGCATCCTGGTTGGCCGCTCGATCCTGCTGCCCAGTCAGCGCGTGCGCGCCGCCGTCAAGCAGCTTGCTGTCGGCAAGCTCGATCAGGTTGTGCCGCATACGGACTACCCCAACGACATCGGCGGGCTGGCGCGTTCCATTACCGTGCTGCAGGCCGAAGCGCGGAAGATGGAAGCGCAGCGCTGGGTCAAGACCCATCAGACCGAGATCGCGGCAGACTTGCAGTCAGCGACCAGCTTCACCGAACTCTCGCGCAAGTTCCTGTCCGGACTGGCACCGCTGCTGCAAGTGGGCCACGGCGTGTTCTACATCTATCAGGAAGAGCAGCGCCGCCTGCGTCTGCTTGGCAGTTATGCCTATCAGGAGCGCAAGGACCTCCATCAGTTCTTCTCGATCGGCGAAGGATTGGTTGGTCAATGCGCGATGGAGAAGGCACCGATCGTCATCACCGAGCCGCCGGCCGACTACATCACCATCAATTCAAGCCTCGGTGCGGCGCCGCCACGCGCCATCCTGGCCTTGCCGGTGATCCGCAACGACAAGCTGCTGGCGGTCGTTGAGCTCGCTACCTTCAAGCCTTTCGACGTCAACGAGCAAGCCCTGATCGACGGCTTGATGCCCATGCTGGCGATGAGCCTGGAGATCATCGAGCGCAACACCAGGACGCAGATGTTGCTGGAAGAGACGCAGCGCCAGGCCGAAAACATGGAGCGCCAGGCGGCCAGGCTCGAAGAGCAGACCGTGGAAATGGAAGCGCAGCAGCGGGAAATCAAGGCCACGGAAGAATGGTACCGCGGCATCATCGAATCGGCGCCCGACGGCATGCTGGTCACGAATGACCAGGGTGCGATCATCCTCGCCAATCCGCAGGTCGAAGCGATGTTCGGCTATGCCGGCGGCGAACTCTCGGGCAACCTGATCGAAGTTCTGGTGCCGCCGGAGATCCGCGAGCAGCATGTCGGCTGGCGCAACGGCTTCATCCACAACGACAAGGCGACGCGCGTCAGTCTCGAATTGCGCGGCGTGCGCAAGGACGGTTCCGAGTTTCCGGTCGAGGTCGGCTTGTCGCGCTTGCCGGCGCTGGGCAACCGCGGCATCTGTGTCTGCGCCTCGGTGCGCGACATCACAGAGAAGCGCCGGACCCGCGACGAAATCGAACGCCAGCGCGCCACCATGAGCGCCCTGATCGATTCGATTCCCGATCCGATCTATTACAAGAACCCCGAGGGAACCTATCTGGGCTGCAACAAGGCGTTTGCCGAACAGATCGGAAAATCCGTGGAGGAAGTCGTGGGGCGCATCGACTACGACATCTTGCCGCCGGAAACCGCTTTCAGCGTGCGCAATGCCGACCAGGAAATTCTCGATGCCCTGGTCAGCCGTGCAAGCGAGGAATGGACCGATTACGCCGACGGCCGCCGCGTATTGCTCGATACGCAGAAGGCGCCGTTCTATGACGCCAAGGGACAGTTGCTGGGCCTGTTAGGCATCAGTCGCGACATCACCGAGCGCAAGCTTGCGGAAGAAAACCTGGCCAGTCTTGAGGAGCGCAGCCGATTGATACTCGGCGCGGTTGGGGATGGCATCGTCGGCCTCGACATAGAAGGTCGCATGACATTTGCCAATCCAGCAGCGCCGGCGATGCTGGGCTTTAGTGCGGAAGAATTGATCGGCCAGCCGATGCACGCGCTGGTGCATCATCATTACGCGGACAACAGCGAATTTCCGCGCGAAGCCTGTTCCATGTATTTGACCAGCGTCGATGGCCAGCCGCGTACGGCGGACAGCGAAGTTCTGTGGCGCAAGGACGGATCGTCGGTCCCGGTGGAATACTCGACAACGCCGGTATTCAAGGATGGCGCACTGGTTGGTTCAGTCGTGGTGTTTCGCGACATCACCGAGCGCAAAGCGGCTGAGCTTGCTTTGCGTACCAGCCAACAGCAGATTACGACCCTGGTTGATAGCATCCGTTCGGTCATCTTCATGAAGGATGTCGACGGTCGCCATCTGTTGGTCAATACCTTCTATGAAGAAGCGACGGGCATCAGCAAGCAGGAGATTCTGGGCAAGACCGATTTCGAAGTGATGCCGAGGGAAGTGGCTGAAGGAATTGTCGCCAGGGATCGCGAGGCGATGGATACGCGGCGTATCGTCACCTATGAGGAAACCGTCCCGGGGCGAGATGGTACGACCAGGTTCTTCTTGACGACTAAGGTTCCTTTGATCGATCACGAGGGGAATGTATACGGTATGTGCGGCATTGCTACCGACATCACCGAACGCAAGGAATCAGAAAAGGCCATGGTCGAAAGCGAGCAGCGGCTGGCGGCGGCGATGCAGGGTGCGAATCTCGGCCTGTGGGACTGGTCGGCCAATCCTGATGTCCTGATCACCAACGAGATCTGGGCGGAAATGCTCGGCTACACCAAGCAGGAGCTGGACGAACTCTATGGTGCGACGGCGGCGCGCTGGGCCAACATGGTTTATCCGGATGACTTCGATTACGCCGTGAGCCAGTTCACAAAGTATTGCAACGGCGAGATCCCCGAGTATCGCTATGAGATGCGCATGAAGACCAAGTCGGGTGAGCCGAAGTGGGTGCTGGCCGTCGGTGCGGCGGTCAGTCGCGACGAGCAGGGCAAGGTCACGCGGATGGTCGGCATTCATCAGGATATTTCGGAACGCAAGAGCGCCGAGAAGGCGATGGCCGAGCAGCGTGTCGCGATGCAGAACATTCTCGACTACGGCCCGGTGTGCGTGGCTTTCTCGACCAAGGGTGTCTTCCGCTATGTCAATCCGGAATTTTCCGAGATGTTCGAGGCCAAGGCCGGCGATCCTGCCGAGAAAATCTATGTCAATCCGGAAGACCGCCAGCAACTTGTGACAGAACTCGAGCGCAACAAGTCGGTGCGCGACCGTGAAATGCGCCTGGTGGCCTGGGGCGGGCAGGTCCGCGATTTCCTGGTGACCTTTATCCCGTTCGTGCATGAAGGCGAGCACGGCGTGATGGGCTGGCTGCTCGACATCACCGAGCGCAAGGAAGCCGAACGCGAAATCATCAAATCCAAGCAGCTTGCCGAAGAGGCCACCAAGGCCAAGAGCGATTTCCTCGCCAACATGAGCCATGAAATCCGCACGCCGATGAACGCCATCATCGGCATGTCGCATCTGGCTCTGCAAACCGAGCTCGACAAGAAGCAGCGCAACTACATCGAGAAGGTACATCGTGCCGGCGAAAACCTGCTCGGCATCATCAACGACATTCTCGACTTCTCCAAGATCGAGGCCGGCAAGATGTCGATGGAGAAGATCGACTTCCGCCTTGAAGACGTGATGGATCACCTCGCCAACCTGGTCGGCATGAAGACCGAGGACAAGGGGCTGGAGTTGCTCTTCAATGCTGCACCGGACGTGCCGACTGCACTGGTCGGCGATCCGTTGCGCCTCGGCCAGGTGCTGATCAACCTGGGCAACAATGCGGTGAAGTTCACCGAAACGGGGGAGATCGTCGTCGGTGTCGAGAAGGTGGCGCAGGACGAGAGCAGTGAGAGTGACGAAACTGAGTTGCATTTCTGGGTGCGCGATACCGGCATCGGCATGACACCGGAGCAATGCGGCAAGATGTTCCAGAGCTTCAGCCAGGCCGATGCCTCGACCACCCGAAAGTATGGCGGTACCGGCCTGGGGCTGGCGATTTCGAAGAACCTGGTCGAGTTAATGCAGGGGCGCATCTGGGTGGAAAGCGAAGCGGGCAAAGGCTCGAGTTTCCACTTCCACGCCAAGTTCGGTCTGCAGAAGGATCCCATGCCGCGGCGTATGTTCCGCGCCGACGAACTGTTCGGTGTGCGCGTGCTGGTGGTGGACGACAACGCCTCGGCACGCGAGATTCTGTCTACCATGGCCAAAACCTTCGGCCTCGAGGTCGATGCCGCCTGGGATGGACGTCAGGCCCTGGAGATGATCGCCGCGGCGGAGAAGAAGGAACTGCCCTACGACCTGGTGCTGATGGACTGGAAGATGCCGGGTATGGATGGCGTCGAAACCGTGCAGCACCTGCAGGACGGTCACCTGACCAAGACGCCCGCCGTCATCATGGTGACCGCCTACGGCCGGGAGGAAGCGCTCGGCTCCGCTGAACAGCGCGGCGTGGTGCTCAAGACGGTGCTGACCAAGCCGGTCACTGCTTCGACTTTGCTCGAAGCCATCGGTGAAGTGCTCGGACGGGGTTTTGTCACCGAGACCCGTGCCAACGAGAAAGCCGACGACTATGCGGAGGCGATGGCCAAGCTCAATGGAACGCGGGTGCTGCTGGTTGAAGACAACGACATGAATCAGGAACTGGCGACCGAACTGCTCGGCCAGGCTGGGATGGAAGTGGTGGTCGCCAACAACGGCCAGGAGGCGCTCGACATCCTGACCAGGGACGCACGCTTCGACGGCGTGCTGATGGATTGCCAGATGCCGGTGATGGACGGCTACACGGCGACGCGCGAGATCCGCAAGAACCCTGTCTTTGCGACATTGCCGATCATTGCCATGACGGCCAACGCCATGGCCGGCGATCGCGAGAAAGTGATCGAGGCCGGCATGTGGGACCACATCGCCAAGCCGCTCAATGTCGCCGAGATGTTTGCGACGATTGCCAAATGGATCAAGCCGAACAGCGCAACAGCTGGTGGCGCAGATGGCGGCAATGCCATGGAGAACACGACCCCGCCAGTCGACGCGCCGCAGCCGATCGGCGGCCTGCCGCCCCTGCCGGGGATCGATGTCAAGGCCGGCATGGCGACGACCATGGACAACGAGAAGCTCTATACGCGCATGCTGGTCAAGTTCCGCGACAGCCAGGGCCAGTTTGCCGACCTGTTCGCCACCGCGAGAATGGATCCCGATCCCACGGCATGTACCCGGGCTGCGCATACGCTCAAGGGCACTGCCGGCAATATTGGCGCCAAGGGCGTGCAAGCTGCAGCGGGGGAACTCGAACAAGCCTGCAAGGAAGGTCGCCCTTCCACCGAGATCGAAACCTTGTTGAGAAAAGTGCTGGATGAACTCGATCCGGTTATTGCCGTCCTGCAAAGCGTCGGTGCCGTTTCGGCGGCTGCAACACCAATCGCGCCCGCACCAGCGATTCCCGCCGAAGAACTCAAGGCGGAACTGGTAACTCTCGGATCACTGCTCGAAGACAGCGATTCGGATGCCGGCGACAAGCTTGGTACGCTGATAGAACGGTTGGCGGGGCATCCCCTGGCGCAATCCCTGAGGCCTGTGGCTGATGCCGTGGAGGGTTTCGATTTCGATGCGGCGCTGGCCCTGCTCAAAGGCATCACGAATCAAACGTTATGAAGTGGAGATGGGCATGAGCAGCAAGATGATTTACCTGTATGTCGATGACAGCCGGGTTTCCCGCATGAAAATTCGCCAACTTGTCCAGCAGGCGCGTCCGGATTGGGAGCTGATCGAAGCGACCAGCGGTGAAGAAGCCATCGCCAAGACAGCAGGCAGTTGCCCGGACCTGATCAGCATCGACATCAACATGCCCGGCATGAATGGCATGGAAGCCGTCGGCGAATTGCGCAAGAACTGCCCGAATGCACGTTTCGTGCTGTTGAGCAGCAACATCCAGGAAGAGATGCACAGGCAGGCCAGAGACCTGGGCGTCGGGTTTGTCGAGAAGCCGATCACCGAATCATGCATTGCAAAGGTCCTGGCTTATTTTGAATAGCCATGGATGAAATTCTCCTTGCCTTCATCGAGGATGGCAACGACCACCTCAAAGCCATGGAAAGCGGATTGCTCCGGCTCGAAGAAGGCGACGCGGATGCGGACACGCTGAACGCGATTTTTCGCGCAGCGCATACCATCAAGGGTGACGCCGGGGTCGTCGATCTCGGACACATCGAGCAGTTTGCGCATACGCTGGAGAATTATTTCCAGCAGTTGCGCAGCGGCGAGCTCGAAGTCAGCCGCCCTCTGGTGACGCTCCTGCTGCGTGGCTGCGATCATATCAAGACGCTGTTTGCCGAACTGGTCGAAGGCAAGCCGGAGCCCGGCAAGGATTTGCAGGACATTGGGGCAAGCCTCGCTGCCCAATTGCGATCGCTGATGCAGGGTGGACAAGGCGGTGCCGAAGCCGCAGCTACACATGCCCATCAGCGGTCGGTCGACGCGTCGGCGCTGACCGAGTGCTGGCAGATCGTGGTGCGCTTCGGTCCAGACTTGCTCAGGAAGGGCATCGATCCCTACGATGTGCTGGCCTATCTGGGATCCAAGGGGGAAATAGTCCGGGTGATCACTTTGACCGATCGGCTGCCCGATGCATCGCACATGGATCCGCAAGTATGCTATCTGGGTTTTGAAGTTCATTTGCGCAGTTCGCTTTCCAAGCAGGAAATCGAACAAGCCTTCGAGATCGTACGCAGCGACTGTGAGTTGCAGGTACTTCCGCCGGGAAGCCAGGTCGGCACATTCATTCAGTCGATCCAGACCTTGCCAGAGGAATCAATGAGGCTGGGCGAAATGCTCGTGAAAAGCAATGCGCTCACGTCGGAGGAATTGGACGAGGGGCTGGAGTTGCTGAAGAGCACCGCAGATGGCGCGGCGAATCCGCAACATCTGGGGGAAATCCTGGTAGGCCGGCACATGGTTCAGCCCGAAATCGTTGAAGCCGCGGCAGCCCGGCAACAGCAGGTGAATGAAAAGAAAGTTGATGAAGCACGCCAGATTCGGGTTCAAGCCGAGAAGCTCGACATGCTCGTCGACCTAGTCGGCGAGATGGTCATTTCCAGTGCCTCCGCCAACCTGATGGCACAGAACAGCGGCCGCGGCGACCTGATTGAAGCCAACTATGGCCTGTCCCGCCTGATCGAGCGCATGCGCGACTTGTCCCTGCAACTGCGCATGGTGCAGATTGGCGACACCTTCACGCGGTTCAAGCGCGTGGTGCGCGACATGGCCAGGGAAATGAACCGCGAGATCGAGCTGAATATCCGCGGTGCCGAGACCGAACTCGACAAGTCCATCGTGGAGAAAATCGGCGACCCACTGATGCATCTGGTACGCAATGCCATCGACCACGGCATCGAGCCGGCCGAGGCGCGGCTGGCCAGCGGCAAGCCGGCCGCAGGGCAGCTCGAACTCAATGCCTATCATGAAACCGGCGGCATCGTCATCGAGGTTGCGGACGACGGCGCCGGACTGGACAAGGATCGGATACTCGCCAAGGCGATCGAACGCGGCCTGGTGGTCGAGGGTCAGGCGCTGTCCGATCAGGAAATCCATGACCTGATTTTCGTGCCGGGATTTTCCACTGCTGACAAGGTCACCAAGCTTTCCGGGCGCGGGGTCGGCATGGATGTGGTGCGCGCCAACATCAGTGCCTTGCGCGGTTCGGTGGAAGTGCTCACCGAGCGCGGGAGCGGCTCGCGTTTCGTGATCCGGCTGCCGCTGACCATGGCGATCATCGACGGATTCCTGGTCGGCGTGGGCAAGTCGCAGTATGTCATCCCGCTTGAAGCCGTGATGGAGTGCCTGGAGTTTGAGGAAGCTGGAGCGGCGCGCGATTACATCAACCTGCGCGGCGAAGTCCTGCCCTTCGTGAATTTGCGCAGCCTGTTCGGCGCCGAGGGCGAATCTCCGGAGCG
The DNA here is from genome assembly GCA_041674465.1 of Sterolibacterium sp. Classification (GTDB taxonomy): domain Bacteria; phylum Pseudomonadota; class Gammaproteobacteria; order Burkholderiales; family Rhodocyclaceae; genus JACRAR01. The sequence goes on along the minus strand of JBAYVV010000051.1, from coordinate 5,854 downwards.
CGAGAATGTGGTGATCGTCCGGTCCGGAAGAAATCGCGCCGGCATCATCGTCGATAACCTGCTTGGTGAACTGCAGACGGTGATCAAGCCCATGTCAACGGTGTTTCGCAATCTGCGCGGCGTGGCCGGCTCCACCATCCTCGGCAACGGTGAAGTGGCGCTGATCCTCGACATTCCGGCGCTCATGCGTCTGGCGCGCGATACCGAGGAACGCTCGGTGTGTGTGCCGGGGCAGCAGCAAGCGGCCAGGGATCATGTTGCGGTCGATGGCTGACCATGGCTGCGGATCGTGCTTCCGCAGACCGGGGTGTCGCAGCCAGCATGCACGTCGCCGGGATAGGTGCCTCGGCCGGTGGGCTGGAGGCGATGCTGCCGATGTTTGCGCGGATGCAGCCGACCGGCCGTATTTCCTACGTTGTCGCACAACACATGGCCCACAACGGACATAGCGAACTGGTGGCCCGGCTCATCAGCCGGGAGTCGACCTTGCCGGTCATGCTCGCCCGCGAGACGGAAGAACTGCAAGCCGACACGGTGTATGTGATTCCCGCCGGCAGGGATGGCCGGGTGACCGGCAAAACCTTGAGTCTGCATCCACCCGGATCGGGCAACATTTCGACGCCCTCGGTCAATACCCTGTTTGCCTCGATCGCCGAATCGAGCCGCAGCAATGCCATCGGCATCGTGCTGTCCGGTACCGGCTTCGACGGTGTTGCCGGCTGCCGGGCGCTCAGGGCATTTGGCGGGCTGACCATCGCCCAGGATCCTGCGGAAGCCAAGTACGATGGCATGCCGGGAGCGGCAATCGGCGCCGGCGTGGTCGACAGGGTGCTGACGGTCGACCGGATCGGCGCTGTGCTGGCCGAAATTTTCCCCGGCACTGCAGCGGCTGCACCAGCGCGGTCCCTGGTTCCCAAGCCCCTGCCGACGACAGTGGCACAGACCGCAACAGAGATTGGCAGCTCGATTCCGGCCGCTGAACACGAGGAACTCGAACAATTGCTGCATCTGGTCCATCAGGCCACCGGAATCGATTTTTCCAGCTACAAGGAAGACACCCTGCTGCGTCGCCTGGAGAAGCGCAAGGCTACGCTGGGCCTCGCCGGCAGCGAGGAGTATCGGGCGCACATCCGGCGCCATCCGGATGAATTGCATACCCTACAGCACCTGTTTCTTGTTTCGGTGTCCTCCTTCTTCCGCGACCGCGCATCTTTCCTCGAACTTGAACATGCGCTGGCGGGCATTGTGGCGGCCAAGGCCAAAGGCGATCCGATCCGGGTCTGGGTGCCGGGCTGCGCCTCGGGCGAGGAGTCTTACACGCTTGCCATCATGCTTGCAGAACTGTTCGGCGAATTCCGCAACAACCATGCGATCAACATCATCGGCACCGACCTCAATCCGGAGGCGCTGGAGATGGCACGTGCCGGCATCTACCGACAAACCGCATTCAAGGAAACCGCTGATGCGGTCCGGCAGCGTTACTTCACGGCCCGCGGGCAGCATTTCGAGATCGCTCAAGAGCTGCGCGAAATGGTTCAGTTCGAGCAGCGCGACGTGCTGACCGGACCGCCTGCCGGCGGCCTGCTCGATCTGGTGAGTTGCCGCATTTTGCTGATCTACATGAAAAGCCATCTGCAGGAACAGTTGATCAAGAGCTTTCACCAGGCACTCAGGCCGCAAGGCCTGCTTTTCATCGGCCAGTCCGAGTCGATTTCCTTCATCGGCAACGCGCTGTTTGCGACCGTCGATCATTACCACCGGCTGTTTCGTCGCCGGCCTTGAATTTTCGCGCTGAAACAAATGATCACTATTCAACCGGATAACCAGCCGAGACCGTCCCAGGAAGCGGCCCACCAGGCCATGGCGGATTTCTTCGCCAACATGAGCCACGAACTGCGCACCCCGCTGAATGCCATCATCGGCATGGCCTATCTGGTGCTGCAAAGTGATCTTGATGCGCAGCAGCGCGACAACATGCGAAAGATCGAAGTGGCAGGCCAGCACTTACTCGGCATTATTGATGACATGCTCGATTACACACGGCTCGAGGCGGGAGAGATCGTGTTCACGCGTGCGGCATTTTCTCCAACGACATTGCTCGAAGACACGCTGCGTCGTTTTACCGACAAGGTACAGGCCAAGGGCCTGAAGTTGCTGGCCAGTGTCGAACCCGCTGTTCCGGTGCGCCTGCTCGGGGATTCGGTGCGCATCGGCCAGATCATCGGCCAGTATGTGGAGAATGCGATCAAGTTCACCGACAAGGGCTGGATCGAGGTGACGCTGCGTACCGTTGCGCCGGCGCCGGGAGCGCCGGTCTGCCGGTTCCATGGCAGTGTCCGCGACACCGGCATCGGCATGACCGAAGCGCAGCGCAAGGAGCTTTTTCAACCCTTCCGGCAAGTCGACGGCTCGACCTCGCGGCGCTTCGGCGGTACCGGCCTGGGCCTCGCCATTGCGCGCAAGCTGGCCGAATGCATGGGCGGCGAGGTCGGTGTGGAGAGTACGCCCAGCGCCGGCAGCACGTTTCGGTTCACGGTGAATCTTGAGGTTGAGCCCGGCACGCCATTGCTTGCCAAGGCGCATCGCTTTGCCATCGAGGCACCGCAAACAGCGGCAGTCAAGGAATCGGCTTGCATTGATCGGCAGGCGCTTGCGACAGTGACGGCATCCTTGCGCGCGCTGTTGGCGGAGGACGATGCCGAGGCCCTGGAATTGTTCACACAACATGCGGAGCTGCTGGGTGCCGCCTGGCCGGCAGATTTTGCGCGCCTGGAGCAAGCCATACGCGGATTCGATTTTGCGCAGGCCTTGAGTATTCTCAAGCAGGCTTATGCGCGAGGCTAGCTGCTGCTGCGTTGCCCCGGACAGAGAATACGATAAACTTCTTTCCAGCCGCCCCTGGAAGGGGAATGTTCTGATCAACTTCATCAACGAGGTTAGCGCTTAATCCATGGCTACATTGCATGTCATCAAAACAGTCGATAGGCAGGCCGAATTCGACCTGCAAGTGAAGCAGGGCTATTTTCTCGTCGTCGACGACTTTGACTCGATGCGGAAAGTGACGGCAAACCAGTTGCGCCAAATGGGTGCAACGCGGATTGCCGAAGCTGTAAATGGCTCAGAAGCACTCAAAGTACTGACGCGTTTACCCATCACCGCGATCATTTCGGACTGGAACATGCCGGTCATGAGCGGCCTTGATCTCTTGATGACGATCCGCAGTAGTCCGGAATTGTTTCGCCTGCCGTTCCTGATGATTACGGCCGAGGCGGAAAGGGATCGCGTGACCAAAGCCATCCAGGTCGGGGTTTCCGAACTCCTGGTCAAGCCTTACACCGCAGCCAAGTTAGGCGACCGCCTGGCAAATGCGCTGAACTGGACGCCGCGCCATAACGCCCCGATCGACCCGATTGCGGTCAGCCAAGCCCTTGGCATTACCCTGCAGGGTGTGGGAACAAAGCCTGTCGCTACCAAGGGAATGCCCTTGCTCGATCTGAACAAGATGACTGTTGCGGCAACGCATAGTTCCCCGCACACGGAAGGAACTCCTCGATCTGGAGAGGCTCCCCAGGTATTGGATACAACTGCCGCTGTTGCTGAGCCTCGTCAGCGGGAAAAGACCACCATCCTGGTTGTGGACGATACGCCGGACAACCTGCATTTGCTGTCGTCCATCTTCAAGGAGGAATATCGAATCCGGATTTCCCACAACGGCCCGAAGGCGCTCTCGATCTGTCAATCCGACAATCCACCGGACTTGGTATTGCTCGACATCATGATGCCGGGCATGGATGGATTTGAAGTGGCTCGACTGATGCGGGAGCACCCGACTTCAGAACATATCCCGGTGATTTTTGTCACTGCGATGACCGATGAGTCTGCCCGGCTCAAAGGCATGGAATTGGGTGCTGTGGACTTTGTCACCAAACCGATCGATCCCAACGCCCTCAAAATTCGCGTCAAGAATTTCATGCGCTATGTCGAACTGCATCGACAACTCCAGTCCGACTACGATGGCATGATGGAAATGTCCCGCCTCAAGGAGGACGTCGAGCACATCACCCGGCACGACATGAAGGGCCCGCTGGCCGGAGTGATAGGCCTGGTGCAGTCGCTCGCCGAGGACAAAGCCATGGACCGCAAACAGGTCCAGGAATTGCGCATGGTTGAAGAATGCGCGCTGCAGGTGCTCAACATGATCAACCTGTCCACCGAGTTGTTCAAGATCGAGACCGGCCGTTTTCACCTCGACGCAAAGCCCGTGAAGATTGCCGACATCCTGGCGCGCATCGTCGATATGACTCGCACCACTTTTGCCGAGAAGCATTTGAACCTGTTTCTGGACAGCCACGTCGAGGAAGGGGCCGCCATGCCGCAAACCCTGGGCGATGCCATGTTCTGCTATTCGCTGTTCCAGAATCTGGTGAAGAACGCCTGCGAAGCGGCGCCGGAAAACACCAAGGTACTTGTCGAACTCCATGCCGAAACGCCAGTGCGGATTGTCATCGCCAACAAGGGTGCGGTGCCCAAGGAAATCCGCGAGCGCTTCTTCGACAAGTTCGTCACCCATGGCAAGCAGGCCGGCACCGGGCTTGGCACCTATTCGGCGAAACTGCTCGCTGAAGCACAGGGCGGAACCATTAAACTGGCGGTATCCGACGAGAAGGACACCACGGCCATTACCGTGACCCTGCCCCGAGCTGCTTAGAAGATCGTTGCTCAGTCGAAGTAAGTCCGCGCTTCCTCGAGGCGCTTGGCGAACCAGCCTTGGGCCAGGCTTTCGGTGCGCACCTTGCCTTGGCTGTTGGGGGCATGCACGAAGCGGCCATCGCCGATGTAGATGCCGACGTGCGAATGCGGGCGGTTGCGCGTGTTGAAGAACACCAGGTCACCCGGCCTGGCTTGCGCAAGATCTACCGGTTTGCCCTTCCTGGCGATGTCGGCTGCACTGCCCATGACACGGATGCCCGCCGCTTTCGCATAGATGTGGCTGACCATGCCGCTGCAATCCAGCCCGGCTTCGGGATTTTTCCCGCCATAGCGGTAGCCGGAATCGATCAGGCTCAGCGCGTACAGCACCACGTTGCTGCCCTTCTCGGGAGCAACCGCAACATTCTCGCGCTGCGGCGCGGACGGTTTGGGCACAACGACGGGCGCAGTGGGGGCAGTACTACAACCCACCAACCAGAGCAGCAATAAAATCGGCACGGCACGACGCATCATCGCGACATGATGATCGGGTAAACTGATGCTCGAACCCGCGATTTCATCAGAAAACCTCCTCTATTCCTTTGTTTTCCCGCGTTGCGCCAAGGAGAAATGCCACCATGAAAATCCGTGCAGCCATCCTCGATCACATGGAAGCGCCGCGGCCCTACACCCAGACCCGTCCTGTCTCGGTCGAGACGGTCGAACTGGATGGGCCGGGCGCGGGCGAAGTGCTCGTCAAAATTGTCGCTGCCGGCCTGTGTCATTCCGATCTGTCGATCGTCAATGGCGATCGACCGCGGCCGATGCCCATGGCATTGGGGCATGAGGCGGCCGGCATCGTCGAGGAAGTTGGCGCTGGGATTGACGACCTGCAACGCGGCGACCATGTCGCCCTGATTTTTGTACCGAGCTGCGGCCACTGTCTGCCCTGCATGGAGGGCAGGCCGGCATTGTGCGAACCCGGTGCCGCGGCCAACGGTGCCGGGACGCTGGTGGGCGGTCACCGCCGTCTGCACCGTGCGGACAACAGCCCGATCAACCATCAGGTCGGCGTTTCCTGCTTTGCCGAGTATGCGGTGGTGAGGCGTGGCACGCTGATCAAGATTGACCCGGAACTGCCGCTCGATATTGCCGCACTGTTCGG
>JBAYVV010000050.1:0-24616 GCA_041674465.1 Sterolibacterium sp. | reverse complement strand
TGAGCGCAGACGAGCCGCCAAGGGAGATTGCGCCACTGCCCAGCCCCTGCATGGCAAACGCAAAATCGGCGAGGCCGGAATGCTGGGCAAGGTTTTCACGCATCAGACACAGCGAGCGGACATCAATCGCCTCATGCGCACCACCGTACTCCTTGCCGACACAATATCTGAGCCAGCCAGCAGCCCCAAGTTGCGAGACCAGAGTGCGGCAGATCTCATCGGCGTCCCGTTCCGGTTCGGATTGGATGTGCTCTTTGGCCCATGCATTCAGATCGCGCGCCTGATTGCGGTGAGCTTCATCGAAAAACGGCCAGGCCAGATAATCATTCATTCCAGATCCAATTCATGACTCAATTCATAACAAAACGACAAATGCCTGAAAAAGGCGGGCAGAATGCCCGCCTGAGTTATTCTAAAGTCAACGGCTTCAAAAGCCCAGTTTCCCGGATCATCTGTTTCTCGGATCATCTGCTTATCCATCACCCATAGCGGACTTGTTCATGCGCGTTGCAATCATCGGTTCAGGTCCTGCAGGTTTCTATGCTGCAGAAGCGCTTCTCAAGCGAACCGATGCCCTGGTGCATGTCGACATGTTCGAGCGCCTGCCTACGCCGTTCGGATTGGTGCGCGGAGGTGTGGCGCCCGACCATCAAAGCATCAAAGCGGTGAGCCGGGTCTTCGAAAAAACCGCTGCGCGGCCTACCTTCAGGTTCATCGGCAACGTGTGCCTCGGCAAAGATGTGACGGTGGATGAACTGCGTCAGCATTACCACCAGATTGTCTACGCCACGGGCAACGAGGACGATCGTCGACTCGGCATTCCCGGAGAAGGCATCACGCGCTGCACGCCAATGACCGTTTTCATCGGCTGGTACAACGGCCACCCTGATTACCGTCAGGCAAAGATCGATTTGTCGGTATCCCGCGTCGCCGTGGTAGGCAACGGCAATGTCGCTCTGGATGCGGCCAGAATACTGCTGCGCGCGCCCGGCGAACTGGAAAAGACCGACATTTCCGGACATGCACTGGAAGCTTTGCGCAACAGCAAGGTGAAAGAGGTTTTCCTCATTGGACGACGCGGACCGAATCAGGCCACCTTTACTCCGCCGGAACTGATTGAATTCGGCGAAATGGCAGACCTCGATCTGATCGTCGAATCAAATCTGTTTTCAGACAGCGTCATTCCGGAAACCGAGGACAAGACGCAACAGAAAATCGTGAAGCTGCTCAATGCCTTCTCCCAGCGAGAAACCGGGGCAAAGGAGAAAAAACTTCACTTCCGCTTCCTGGTCTCGCCAACCGAAGTGATCGCCGGTGCTGACGGTGCTGTTGCCGGTCTCAAGCTTGAAAAAAACCGGCTCGAAACCGGGCCGGACGGCACTGTGGCTGTGCGGGGCACGGGCGAAATCGAGGTTCTCCCTGTGGGTATGGTGCTGCCGGCAATCGGTTATGCCGCACAACCCATTCCTGGCGTCCCCTACGATGAAAAAGCGATGGTGATCGCCAACGAAAATGGCCGCGTCGTCGATCCGGTCACGCGCACCGCGATTCCCAACGAATACGTTGTCGGCTGGGCGCGCTCCGGACCCAGAGGGCAGATCGGCGCACACAAAGGTGCTTCCGCGCGCGTGGTGGAACTCATGATCGCCGATGGTGCAAGATTGGAAACACGGGAATTACCCGAGCGCGACGCGATCGTCGCGGTGCTTGCCGGGCGTAACGTGAATTCGCTCAGTTTCAGCGACTGGAAACGGCTTGACGAAGTGGAGGTGATGCGCGGAGCACGCCGCGGCGCCCCACGCGACAAGATCGTCGATGTCGAGGCAATGCTGAAGGTTCTTGCGCCAAGTTAGTTCCCCCGCAAGGAACGCCCGGCTCGCCGGTCCGGCAGTCAAGTCTGTCGGACCAGTGGAAATTTGTTACATCGCAGGCGTATCGACGTCATCCGGGTCTACATCCGGGGCCATCGTATCCGGATATTTCGCCATTTGCTCTTTCAAAAGATTCTGATGCTCGGTTTCTTCGTCGCGGAGTTCCTCGAAAAGCTTGCGTACTGAACTGTCCTTGATGCCGGGCAAGGCCTTGTCAAAAAATTCGTAGGCCTTGATTTCGGACTCCATCGCCACTTCCATGGCGTGTCGCGGAGACATGTTGGCTCTCGGCTTTCCGCTATCCGGCGCTTCGACATCCTCGATCATGTCCGCCGTGACCCGCGCCGGGGCGTCGCCGAATAACGCACGTCTGCGTGTAGCAAGTTCCTCCCCGTGACGCTGCTCATTTCTGGCCATCATGGCAAAGAAATCCGCTGCGTCGCCGGTATAGCGCTCTCCCAGAAGGTCTACAAACCAGTGGTAACGCTCCTCCGCTTCCTTTTCGATCAGCACGGCCAAATCGAGTGCATCCTGCAGATTCAGTTTTGAAAAATCCAGTTGAGTCATCATCTTTTCCTAGAGGACAGGGGTTAACTAAATGGTGGAATTCAATCTTACAAAAAGTGGCCAACCTGAAACATTATATAGCCGCAGACAATATGCTAAGCCGAGATGCCGGTGTCTGAAGGAGATTATTGGCAGTATTTGATCCTGATCAACAGCACTATTGCCCTAAACGGCGATCATTGCACGTATCCCAAGTAGCGTATTTGCTGAATGCGTTCATCTTTGAGCGTGTTCTTGGGAATAATTACGGCAACTAACCAATAGCGAAAGCGAAAAACATGTCCAATGCACCCGTAACAGCACGTCCGATCGAGGAGCTCGAAAGTGTCGTCATCCGCTTCGTCGGAGACTCCGGCGATGGCATGCAACTCACCGGCACCGAGTTTTCCAAGGCGGTCGCCAAAGCCGGTCACGGTTTCGTCACTCACCCCGATTACCCGTCGGAAATCCGCGCCCCGACCGGCACGCTGTATGGCGTCTCCGGCTATCAGATTCAATATTCCTCCGGCCAGGTGTTCACTTCCGGCGATGCGCCAGACGTTCTGGTGGCGATGAACCCCGCTGCACTCAAGACCAACCTGCCCGACGTCAAGCGCGGGGGAATCCTCATCGTCAACAGTAGCGCCTTTACTCCGGGCAACCTGGAAAAAGCCAAGTACGAAAGCAATCCGCTCACCGATGGCAGCCTGCAAGGCTACCGCCTCTATCCGATCGACATCTCCACCCTGACTGCGGGTGCCTTGCAGGATTCGGGTCTGGGCAAGAAAGAAGTGGGCATGTGCAAGAACTACTTCTCGCTGGGGCTGATGATGTGCCTCTACAACCGCCCGGTGGATAAGGAAATCGGCGATATCGAGAAGAAGTTCGCCAAGAAGCCGCAAATCGCCGCCGCCAACATCGCGGCTTTCCGCGCAGGCTACGCTTACGCCGAAGCCACCGAGATGTTCGCTGTCTCGTACCAGATGCGCGAATCGGCGGTCAAGCCGGGCAAGTACCGCAGCATCTCCGGCAACACGGCGACTGCGCTCGGTTTCGTCGCGGCTTCAGAGCTTTCCGGGGTGCCGCTGTTCATCGGCTCCTATCCCATCACGCCGGCGACCGAGATCCTGCAGGAACTCTCGGGCCTCAAACATTACAACGTGACCTCGTTCCAGGCGGAAGACGAAATCGCCGGTATTTGCTCGACCATCGGCGCCGCCTATGGCGGCTCACTGGGTCTGACGACGACCTCCGGACCCGGCATGGCACTCAAGACGGAGGCGATGGGACTTGCGACCATCCTGGAAATTCCGATGGTGATCGTCGACGTCCAGCGCGCCGGTCCCTGCACGGGCATCCCGACCAAGACCGAGCAATCCGATTTGCTGCAGGCAGTGTATGGCCGCAACGGCGAATGTCCGATTCCGGTGATCGCTGCCAACTCTCCGGCCGATTGCTTCGATGCAACACTCGAAGCTTGCCGCATCGCAGTCAAATACATGACGCCGGTCATCCTGCTGACCGAAGGCGGTATTGGCCAAGCCACAGAACCCTGGCTGATTCCCGATGTGGCCAGCCTGCCGAAAATGGAGGTCAAGTATCGCACCGACCCAAAGGACTTCAAGCCCTACGCCCGCGACGAGAATCTGGCGCGCGCCTGGGTTCGGCCTGGCACGCCCGGCATGGAGCATCGCATCGGCGGTCTGGAGAAAGATGCTCTGACCGGAAACATCTCGTCAGAGCCGCTCAATCATCAACTCATGTGCGAAACGCGTGCCGCAAAAGTGGCCGGCATCGCCAAGGACTTTCCGCCCTTGAAGGTCGAAGGACCGGCGCAGGGCGAACTGCTGATGATAGGCTGGGGCAGCACCTATGGCTCACTCGCTTCAGCCTGGCAAAAAGCCAATGCGGCGGGTAAGTCGGTGGCCTTCGTCCATTTGCGCCATCTCAATCCGCTGCCTTCCGATCTCGGCGACATCATCGGCCGCTACAAGAAGATACTGGTTCCCGAAACCAATCTGGGACAACTCTCGCGGCTGCTACGCGAACGCTACCTGCGCGACGTGATCCAGTTGAATAAAGTGCAGGGTAAGCCTCTCAGGGTTACCGAAATTTACGACCGCATCCTGGAATTGTGCTGAGGAAATGATGATGAACATGACTGCAGAAACTACCATTCAGAATCTGACCAAAAAGGACTTCGAGTCCGGACTGGATGTCCGTTGGTGTCCGGGCTGCGGCGACTATGCCGTCCTTTCCCAGATCACGAAGCTGATGCCCAAGCTGGGCATCCCGCGTGAAAACTACGCGTTTGTGTCCGGTATCGGCTGTTCCAGCCGCTTTCCCTACTACGTTAATACGTACGGCCTGCACACCATCCATGGACGTGCGCCGGCCATCGCCAGCGGCCTCAAACTGGCTCGCCCCGAGTTGTCCGTGTGGGTGGTCACCGGTGATGGCGATGCGCTGGCCATCGGCGGCAACCATTTCATCCATGCCATACGGCGCAACATGGGTCTCAAGATCATCCTGCTCAACAACCGCATTTACGGCCTGACCAAAGGCCAGTACTCACCAACTTCGGAAATGGGCAAGAAGACCAAGACCACACCGCTGGGCAACATCGACCGGCCTTTCAGTCCTGTTGCGCTGGCCTTGGGCGCCGGAGCCACCTTTGTGGCACGGGCAATCGACGGCGATCAGGCAATGATGGCGACCATATTGGAACGGGCTGCCAAACATGAAGGCACAGCGTTCGTCGAGGTCCTCCAGAACTGCGTGGTGTTCAACGATGGCGCCTTCGACCGGCTGTCCGACAAAGCCACACGGGACGATACGCGGCTGGTGCTGGAACACGGCAAGCCACTGATCTTCGGCAAGGAGCGCAACAAGGGCATCCGCCTGAACGGCATGGACACGGAAGTGGTGACCATTGGAGAGAATGGCGTCACCACCGCAGACATCCTGGTGCATAACGAAAACGCAGCGCATAGCGGCCTGGCATTTTCCCTCGGGCAGTTCGAGGCACCGGATTTCCCGATGCCGTTCGGCGTATTCCGCTCGGTCGATAAGCCAAGCTATCAGTCGCTCAGCCTGCAGCTGACCGAATCCGCCCGCGCTGCCAGAGGTCGTGGCGACCTCGGCAAATTGCTCAACAGCGGCGAGACCTGGACCATTAAATAAATTAAATTGCGAGGAGAACAACCATGGCATTGATGATCACCGAGGACTGCATCAACTGTGACGTGTGCGAGCCGGAGTGCCCGAATGAGGCCATCACCCAGGGCGACGAAATCTACGTCATCGATCCTGCCAAGTGCACGGAGTGCGTCGGGCATTTCGACGACTCTCAGTGTGTCGCGGTATGCCCGGTCGATTCCATCGTCGCGGATCCCAACCACGCAGAAAGCAAGGATCAGTTGAAGGAAAAATTCCTGCGCCTGACTGCCTAGCGGAAGATAAGAGCTGAGGGACCACTCAGCCTGATTGGGTCGTTTTTGTTTCGTTAAACGGAGTCACGCTTTCTCCGGTCCATCCGGGGAAAATTTTGTTGAGGTTGCCATCATGCCCATCGCTGTCTCTCGCCGCCGCTTCATCACCTTTGCCGCCGCCGCTGTCGGTTTGCCGCTCCTGCTTAAAGCCGGTGGCGCACAGGCCCGGCTGGTTCGCTGGGATGGTACCGCCCTCGGGGGGCCGGCCTCGATCCAGCTCTACCACACCAATGAAGCTGTCGCGCAGCAAGCCATCGCTTCGGCGCTGGCCGAGTTGCGGCGCCTCGAAACGATCTTCAGCGTGTATCGCACCAACAGCGCCATATCCCGGCTCAATCGTCAGGGCAAGCTGGAACAGGCGCCTGCCGACCTGATCGCCATGCTCGAGCGTGCGCTGTTCCTGGCGAAAATCAGCGACGGCGTCTACGATCCGACGGTGCAGCCGCTTTGGCATTTGTATTACTCGCATTTCAATGCCGCCAATCCCGATCCCGCCGGTCCTTCTGAACAAGCACGAGATGCAGCTCTGGCGCTCGTCGATTGGCGCTCGGTCGAGGTGGATCATGCTGCCAAGCAGATCGCCTTCGCCCGCCCGGGCATGGGCCTGACCCTGAATGCCGGCGCCCAGGGCTACATCACCGACCGCGTCGCCGATCAGTTGCGCGCGCACGGCTTCGATCGCATGCTGGTGGACATGGGTGAGCCGCGTGTTTTGTCGACCAAGCCCGATGGTTCGGCCTGGCGCATCGGCATCGCCAATCCGGCCGACCGCAATGAAACGATCACCAGCCTCGACGTGGTCGACAAGTGCATCGCCACTTCGGGCGGCTACGGCACCATTCTTGACGAAGCGGGACGCTTCACCCACATCTTCAACACCCGCACCGGCGGCACGGCGCCAGCCATGTCCAGCGTCTCGGTGGTGGCCGAAACCGGCATGGCCGCCGACGGATTGTCCGCCGCCATGCTGATGGCACCGGTGGACAAGCGTCAGGCGATTCTCAAGGCGGGCGGCGGTGAGCAGGCGATATTCGTCACACCGCAGGGCATTGTCGCCTCGGTGTCGGCCTGAAAGAAGGGTGATAAAGGATGAGCCTTTTCAGCTGGGGTAAATCAGCACTGCCGACCTTCTCGCGCGGGGGCATCCATCCCGACGAGCACAAGGAACTCACCGAGAACCTGCCAATCGAGGATTTCGTCCCGACCAACGTGTCCCTGCCAGTCAGTCAGAGTCTGGGACCGTCGGCCGAGCCGCTGGTGGTCAAGGCCGCCAAGGTCAAGCGCGGCGATATCATTGCGACTGTCCCCGGCGGCGGCGTTTCGCTGCATGCACCGGTCAGCGGCATCATCAAGAGCGTCCAGAGCGGACCTCACGCCTCACTGGTTTATGACACAATCATCACCATCCAGGCCAAGCCGGCCGAGGATGATCCGCAGTTTCCGGAGCAGGCCGGCTGGCAGGCGTTGCCGATCGCGCAGATGCTCGAACGCATCCGCGATGCCGGTGTGGTCGGTCTCGGCGGCGCCGCCTTCCCCACCTACCGCAAGCTGACCCTGCCCAAGGATGCCAAGGTCGATACCCTGGTCATCAACGGCTCGGAATGCGAACCCTACCTGACCTGCGACTACCGGGTAATGCTGGAGGAGAGCGAGAAGGTTGTGCTCGGCTCCTGGCTCATCAGTAAGATCATCGGCGTCAGGAACTGCGTCATCGGCGTCGAAGACAACAAGCAACCCGCAGCCGAGAAGATGCGCCAGACCATCGCCGAACTGGGCCTGGAAAAAATGGACCCGCCGGTCAAGATGACCGTGGTGGTGACCCAGACCCGCTATCCGCAGGGCTCCGAAAAGCAGCTCGTGCAATCCCTGACCGGTCGCCTGGTGCCGAAGGGCGGCTTACCGATGAACGTCGGCATCGTCGTGCAAAACGTCGCCACGGCGATTGCCTGCCTAGACGCAATACGCAACAACAAGCCGGTCATCGAGCGCGTGCTGACCGTATCCGGCCTGGGTATCAAAACGCCGAAGAATCTTCGGGTGCCGATCGGCACCTCGGTTGAGGACATCCTGGCGCATTGCGGCGGCTACAACGGCGATGTGGTGAAAATCCTGCTCGGCGGCCCGATGATGGGCCGCACCATCGCCGACCTCGACGTTGCCGTAACCAAGGGCACCAGCGGCCTGCTCTTCCTGACGGCGGCGGAAACCAGCATCACCCACTACCAGCCCTGCATCTCCTGTGGCGAATGCATCGACGCCTGTCCCATGGGCCTGGAGCCCAATCGCGTATCGCAGTACATGGAGGTCGGCCGCCCGCTGGAAACCGAGCGGTATGGTGTCAAGGAATGCTTCGAGTGCGGTTGCTGCTCATGGAGTTGCCCGTCCCACCGGCCCCTGGTGCAATTCATGCAGGTAGCCAAGGCTGCCTACCGTCGCCATGAGAGGAAATCCAAGTGAGCGAAGCTGAAGTTACTCCGACCCAGGTGCCAACACCTGCGCCGGCCCCAACGCCGGCCCCAGCGCCGACCCTGCATTTATCCAGCGGCCCGCATATCGCCTCGGGCCGCAGCACGGCCCAGATCATGTGGATGGTCAACCTGTCGCTGCTGCCCGCCTTGCTTTGGGCTTGGGCCGTGTTCGGCTGGGCAGTGCTGGCCATCACCCTGTCCTCGATCCTCGGCTGCGTCCTGGCAGAGTATGCCGTCTGCCGCATCGCCAAGAGCCCTTCGACCATCCTTGACGGATCGGCAGTATGTTCCGGACTGCTGCTCGCTTACACCCTGCCGCCCGGCATCCCGGTATGGATGCCTTTCATTGGCGGCATGCTGGCCCTGGTTTTCACCAAGGGGATATTCGGCGGGCTCGGTTACAACATCTTCAACGTCGCGCTGGTGGGCCGCGCCATGATGATGGCCACCTTCCCGGTGGAGATGACCACGCGCTGGCTGACGCCTGCGCTTGGCAAGGCAGACGCCGTCTCTGCCGCAACATTCCTGGGGCAGATCAAGCTCGGCGGCCAGGAGGCGCTGGCAAAGCTGCTGGCGGCAGTTCCCGATGGCGGTCAACTGTGGTTCGACTTCTTCCTCGGCATGCGTGCCGGCTCGATCGGCGAAGTGTCGGTGTTGATGATTCTGCTGGGTGCGGCCTTTTTACTCTGGAAGGGCATCATCAAGCTATACATTCCGCTCTCCATCCTGGTCGGCGTCGCGTTGATGGCACCCTTCTCGCCAGCCCCGATGATCTACATGCTGGGAGGCGGAATCTGGCTCGGGGCGTTCTTCATGGCGACCGATTACGTGACCAGTCCGACGCAGCCGCGCGGCCAGATTGTCTTCGGCCTGGGCATCGGCTTGCTGACCGGCATCATCCGCAACTGGGGCGGTTACCCGGAAGGGATCTGTTATGCGATCATGCTCATGAACATCCTGACCCCGGCGCTGAACGACTGGTTCCGACCGAAGCGCCTCACTGCCGACGGAGCGCCATCATGACCTGCGTACCCGGCAAACCAGTGGTAGACCAAGCACCGCCCAGCGGGCGCGAGATGATCGTCATCGCCGCCGGCCTCACCATGGTGTGCTTGTTCGCGGCGATGATCCTCGGTGGCCTGTATTTCTTCACCCAGCCAGCCAAGGAACACAACCTGCACGTGCGCGAGGAAACCATGATCCGCGGCCTGCTTGGCTTGACGCCGCAGGCCAGGATCCAGGAAGTGCGCCGCTATCTGAAGCGGGAAGGCAAGGACACGCAAGTCATCTACCTGACCGGCAAGAAGCTCGCGCAACTGGAGCTCGACGGCAAGGAGGTTGCCACCCTGGACGTGCCGAACGAGGTCGCCACCGCAGGCTCTGCCGAGGAAAAGGACGACTGGGTGAAGAAGCAGGTCAAGGTCGCCGACCCGGAGCACTTCAAGTACGCCGGCCGCTTCTTCGTCGGCATCGAAGGCACGCAGCCTGTCGGTTATGTCGTCGAGGGCATCACGCTGGGCTTCAAGACCTGGATCCGCTTCTTCATGGCGATCGACTCGGCCTTCACCATACAGGGTGTGGAAATCATCGAACACGAGGAAGACCCCGGCCTGGGCGCCGAAATCGTCCAGCGCTACTTCAAGAACCAGTTTGCCGGCAGGAGCTTCGAAGACATCGAAAAAATCTCTGTCATCAAGGACCCGTTGCCTAAGGACTGGCAGGATGCAGTGGAAAAGCTCGGCGACATGCCCTTCCGTCCCTGGCTGGAGAAGCATCGCGACATGCTGCCGAAGAATCCGAACATCTACGCCATCACGGGGTCGACCATCAGCAGTACGGCAGTCACTGTGGGGGTCAAGGCCGCCCTCGGCAACTTCCGCAAACGGATGAACATCGTGGGGAAATATCTATGAGCGAGCATCGCACGCCGCCGCCGGTCTCGACCATGCTCATGCGTGGCCTGTTCGAAGAGAACCCCATATTCCGCCTGGCTCTGAGTCTCTGTCCCGCCGTGGCGGTCACCACCGCGGTGAAGAATGGCCTGATGCTCGGGGTCGCCGTGCTCGTAGTGCAGGTATTGTCGAGCATGTCCGGCTCCCTGGTCAAGCACATCATCAACCCGAAGATCCGCATTCCGGTGTTCACCCTGCTCATCGCCATCTGGGTGAGTGCCATGGACATGATCCTGGCGGCTTATTTCGCCGACATTTACCAGCAGGTCGGGCTCTACGTGAAACTGATCGTCGCCTTCGCCATCATCATCTCGCGCATGGAGCTGTTCTCCATGAAGCACAGTGTCGTGCCTTGCTTCTGGGACGGCCTGGGCATGGGCCTGGGCTTTCTCGTCGGTCTGGTGCTGGCGGGCGCCTTCCGCGAACTACTGGGCAGCGGCAGCATTTACGGCATCGCCGTGCTACCGTTCAAACCGCTATTGCTGGTCGTCCTGCCAGCCGGTGGCTTTTTCACGATAGGCCTGATCATGGCCTTGTTCAACTGGGTCGACGTCAAGCGGGGCCACAAGTTGCCCGCAGGCGGAGGAGGAGCACATGGCTGATGCAAAAGTAGTCTCACCCCACGAAATCCAGGTTGAGGGCGCGCTACCCGCAGATGCGACGGCGATACGCCTGGTGCGCAGTTCCGACGCTGACATTCCGCTGGCCGTGGTTTCCGTCAAGCCAGCGGCGCAGCCCAACAGCTTCGTGCTGACCACTGCCGAGACGCTGAATAGCCAGGACCATTACCAGTTGACGGCCAAGGGCGTGGACCAGCCATGGGAAATCGCACCGTCGCCTCTGGCCCTGGTGCTTTCGGTCATCATCGGCTCGGCCTTGATCAACAATTTCGTATTCACCCGCTACCTGGGACTGTGCGTGTTCTTTGGCGTCAGCCGCAACAAGGACACCGCGATCGGCATGGGCATCACCTTCACCATCGTCGGCCTGCTCTCCGGCATGATTGCCTGGGCGCTCAATACCATCGCCCTGGTGCCACTCAAGCTGGAATTCATGCAGATCATCGCCTTCATCGGCATTGTCGCCTGCCTGGTGCAGGCCACCGACTTGATCCTCAAGAAAGTGAACCCGCTATTGCACAAGAAGTTCGGCATCTATCTGGTGCTGATCACCACCAACTGCATCATCCTGGCGGTGCCCTTGCTCAACGCCACCAGCGGCGCAACCATGCTGCAGGCCTTCGGGCTGTCGCTGGGCGCAGGCCTCGGCTTCGCGCTGGCCCTGTTCCTGATGAGCTGCGCCATCGAGAAGGTGAATATGGCGCCCGTGCCGATGGTGTTCAAGGGACTGCCGGTCGCCTTCATCATCGCTGGCCTGTTCGCCTTGAGCTTTCTCGGTTTTTCCGGCCTGAAGGTGGCATAAATGAAACGACCCCCACGCTCGCTTTGCTCGCTGCCCCCCGAGGGGGCGCAGGCCTCCCTCGGGACGGCCCTTCTGGAGTCCTAGCGCTATGGACCTTCTACACATCGCACTCTGGGGCGTACTTGTCTTTACGACGCTCGGCCTGTTTTTCGGCATCGCGCTGGCCAGCGCCGCACGCAAGTTCCATGTCCCGGTCAATCCGCTGGTCGAGGAGGTACGCGAGAATCTGCCGTCTGCCAACTGCGGCGCTTGCGGCTTCGCTGGCTGCCAGACCTACGCGGAAAAAGTGGTCGAGGATGAGAATGTTTCGCCGACCCTGTGCACTCCTGGTGGCAAGGTCGTCGCCATCGACATCTCCCGGCTCACCAACAAGGTGATGGGGGAAATCAAGGAAGTGGTGGCCATGCTGCGCTGCTCGGGCGCCGATTCGGTCGCGCGCAAGCAGGCCGAGTACGACGGCATCCACACCTGCCTCGGCGCCAACCTGGCGTTCGGCGGTGCCAAGGCCTGCAAGTACGGCTGCCTGGGTTTGGGCGACTGCGTGCGCGTATGCGCCTTCGACGCCATGAAAATCGGCGAGTCTGGCATCGTCGAGATTGACTACAACAAGTGCACCGGTTGCGGCTTATGTCTCGACGTATGCCCGAAGGATTGCCTGATCAGCTACCCGCGCGCCTACCGCGTCGCACTCACCTGCCAGTCCAAAGGCAAAGGCAAGGCAGTCAAGGACACCTGCACCGTCGGTTGCGTCCAGTGCCAGGCATGCATCAAGGAATGCCCGGCCAAAGCGATCACCATGGCTGACGGCATCCTCAACATCGACCATGCAGCGTGTGTGGCCTACGGTCCAAGCTGCAACGAGGTCTGCGTCACGGTCTGTCCGACCGACATCATTCACCATCCCGGCCAGGCGCCGGACGCCAACAAGCCCAAGCCGAAGAAAATCGCGAAAGCCAAGGCTGAGGAAAGCGCTGCCGAAGCAGAAACCAGCGCCTGATTTTCTCGAACATTTCAACCTTAACGGGGCTGGCAAAACAGCTCCGTCATCGTTTTTGGGTTTCCGGGAAACCGCTGTCCTCAGGGCGCCGGTTCTTTCTTGAATCGATCTACGGCTTCGAGCAAGGCCTTGCGCAAATCTCCGGCCGGTTTGCCCGCGGCACGGGCACGCGCGATCCGTTCCAGAATTCCCGTGACGTCGTCGGCCATCGGCGCGGCTTCCTGAGTAGCTTTGGGATACACCAGTTCGGCTCGCTCTTCCTGGCCCGACTTCCGGGCTTCTGCACGCTTCGCCGTAATCACGAGCGCCTGCGGCTTGCCGCGCTGTACCGCACGCTGTACCGACTTGCCGCCGAGCACCAGTTTCTGGCTGTCCTTCTTGAAAAGCTCGACCGCGTCGAGCAGGGCTTTGCGCAAGGCGTCCACAGGCTGTCCCGCAGCCTGCGCCAATCGAATCCGGCGCAGGATTTCTTCGATTTCCGAAGGTGCTGGCACCGAACGCTCCCGGGCACCGAAGCTTTCCGGCGCCACCTGCACTACCTTTGCGAACTGGGCGGCCGTGGACACCATCTGGGCAATCTTGAAATGCTCATGGCGCATCGCCCAAGTCAATGCGGAATCGCCACTGTCGTTGGTCACCCGGGGATCGGCACCCGCTGCGAGCAGCAGGCGCGCGAGTTCCTCGCGCCCCTCCCGCGCCGTCATCATCAGCGCGGTTGAGCCGTTCGGGGCGCGGGCGTTAACCTGGGCGCCATGCTCCAGGAGCAAGCCGACGATGTCCTTTTGATCGGCGAAGGCGGCATAGTGCAAGGCATTCCATTTTCCCGGGCGATCGACACGCGCGCCATGCGCCAGCAGCCATTCGACCACCTCGAGATGTCCCTTCCACGCCGCGAGTTGCAATGCCTGTTCGTCATAGCGGTTGCCCATATCGACGTGTGCGCCATGCTTGAGGAAAAGTTCCATCATGGCGACATTGCCTTCCCAGGCCGCGATCATCAGGCCGCTGCCAACGCGGTCACCTTGAAAATCCGGATCCAGCCCTTCCTCCAGCCACTGCTGAACGGTTGCGATGTGCCCAGCTTCGACGGCTGTCGCGAAAAGCGCCGGATCGGGCCTGGCCGCCGGAGCAGCGCTGCAAAGCGGACTAACCAGCGGGCCAAGGAACAAGCCGATAACCACAGCCAGAAGCATGCGGCTTAGCCAGCCATTACTTTTGATCCGCACCGCAATTTCCCTCCGCGCAATCAGGCAATCTCGATCAGAATCCCGCTTGAAGACAAGCGAAGCCTATTCTATCGTCAGCGCTCATTCACTTTCACCCCGATTTTCTTTCGCATCTTGGCATACGTTCAGCAACGCCGACTCTATCTCTCCCTGGCAGCCTCGGCGTTGCTGCATGCGGCATTGCTTGGCAGCAACGAACTGGCGCACTTGCTCGTTTCGAAACGGGTCAAGGCGCCAGTGCCGGCACTGCACAACCCCGTGTTACAAGCCCATTTGCATCCGATTCGGAGCAACGCGGATCTGCTCAAAAATACCTTGAGCGACGAGAAGGCGGAGATACTGGCGCTACGCTCGCCACCTGCCGCACGTCCGGCCAGGTCGACACCCCAGGCGCCGCGAAAAGACTCGGCCGAGCGCAAGCTGGCGGACCATCTCTTCTACCCGCCGGAAGCCATCACCAGGGGACTGCAAGGCGAGGTACGGCTATTATTGATGCTTGATACGGAGGGTGGGGTAATCGACGCTCGGATCGCCAGCAGCAGCGGCCATGACCTGCTCGACCAGGCAGCCATCGCCGCCGCGCACACCATGCGCCGCCTGCCGGATACGGGTGTGCGTGAATTGATCCTGCCCGTGGTGTTCAAGCTCCAGTAACCCGGTTCATCGCAGTAAGATAGCGACATGGCAATCGGCTTTCTTTCCTCATGTCGTTTAGTGTTGTCGCTGACAGCATGCATCACTCTCGCTCCAGCCCTGGCGCAACCGGTTGAGCGCTTGCCCAGCACGGTTGCACGGGCACTGCAAACAGCAGGAATTCCCAAGCAGAATGTCGCCGTGATTGTGCAGGATGCGACAGGCAGAACGCCATCAAAACCGCAGGTACGGGTCAATCCCACGCAAGCGTTCAATCCCGCTTCGTTGATGAAATTGCTGACAACTTATGCTGCGCTGGAACTGCTCGGCCCAGGCTACACCTGGAAAACCGAAGCCTGGATGCACGGCAAAATGTCAGATGGCGTACTGCAAGGCGATCTCGTGCTCAGAGGCAGCGGCGATCCAAAACTGACCTTCGAGCAATTCTGGTTGTTGCTGCGGCAATTGCGTGCCAGAGGTCTGCGCGAGATTCGCGGCGACCTGGTGCTGGACCGCAGCCGCTTCGACTCTGCATCGATCACCGCCGCGGGCATGGAGGCTTTCGATGACCAGCCGCTACGCCCCTATAACGTCACGCCGGATGCCCTGCTGCTCAACTTCAAGGCACTGCGCATCCAACTGGTTCCGAATCCGGAAAATCGGACCCTGGCCTTGCTGAGCGAACCCCAGCTCGGCAATCTGGACATCATCAATCTCATCAAGCCGTCTACACACGACTGCGGCAACTGGAAAGACGCCCTCCATGCTGAGCTTTCATCTGGCAATCAGCGTATGCAATTGATCCTCAGCGGCAATTATCCGCTGGCCTGCGGCGAAAAAAGCTGGCACCTCGGCGTCCTCTCGCATCCTCAATATGTGGAAGGCGTGTTCCGCCAGTTGTGGCAGGAACTCGGCGGCAGCTTGAGCGGCAGCTTGCGCGAGGCAACCCTGCCGGCCGGTGCGCAGTGGCTTGCAAGCAGCGTGTCGCCGCCACTCTCCGAGGTGCTGCGCGACATCAACAAATTCAGCAACAATGTGATGGCGCGACAGTTGTTCCTGACTCTCGGCTCCGAATACTCGACGTTTGCTGGTGGCACGGAAGGTGGTGCCAAGGTGATCCGTACCTGGTTGCAGGAGAAACAACTGAACTTCCCCGAGATGGTGCTGGAAAATGGCTCGGGTCTGTCGCGCCGCGAGCGACTCTCTGCCGACAGTCTGGCGCGTCTGCTGCTGGCTGCCTGGCAAAGCCCGCTGATGCCCGAGTTTCTGGCATCGCTGCCGCTCAGCGCGATCGACGGCACCATGAAGCATCGCCTCAATCTGCAGACCTTTGCCGGCCAGGCACATGTCAAAACGGGTTCACTGGAAGGAGTCAAGACGATTGCTGGCTATGTGCACGATAAAAGCGGCCGCTGGCATATCGTCGTGTTTTTGGTCAACCATGCCAACGCCGCAGCGTCACAAGCCGCGCAGGACGCCTTGTTGCGCTGGGTTTATGACAGCGATAGCGCTAGCGATCGAGACAGCTGATTTGCTTTTCCAGCTTGCGCTGATTCCGGGTAACTACTTGCCAATTGAAGCAGTGCGGCTATTTTCGCCAAGCAAAAATTGATAGTTCTAGGATAAATCTTGCATTAATAGGATAGCTGCGTAAAACCGCAGGTTGTAGTATTTGCACTGTAGCCTGTCGCGAACTTCAACCAAGGAGCGAAAATGGATCTATCCACGCAACCTGTGCAGAATTCGATGAAACCCGGCAAATGGGTGAATTCGACATGCAAGATGTGTCTTCATTCTTGTGTCACGCGCATCCACATCACCGATGACGGTGTCGTCAATAAGGTCGAAGGCCAACCGACCAGTCCGAGCAACAATGGGCGCATGTGTCCGAAGGGCAACGCGGCAATCCTGCGGCATTACGATCCCACACGCTTCAAGACGCCGTTGCGCCGCACCAATCCGGAGAAGGGGCCGGGGGTCGATCCGAAATGGGAGCCGATCGGTTGGAACGAGGCGCTGGACATTGTCGGCCGCGAACTCAAGCGCACCATGGATGAGGACCGGCGCAAACTGCTGCCTGCCATCAACGATTTCCAGAAACTCTTCCTCTGGGCCTGGCCGGCTGCCTACGGCAACGCCAATTATTTTTCAGCTGTCGGCAATTTCTGCGGCGGCGGCTATCACCCGATGAACGGCTTCGTGCATTCCGCCTTCGCCGCAGCCAACGACGTCAATTACTGCAACTACTGGATCAACAATGGCGGCGGCGACGGCTTCTCCTCGCACCTGCACACTGCTGCACAGGCCAACCACATGGCCAAGGCCCGGATCGAACGCAACATGCGCGTCGTTGTCGTCGAACCGCGCCTGTCCATCGGCGGCGCCAAGTCCAACGAATGGGTGCCGATCCGTCCCGCCACTGACCGACAGTTTGCGCTGGGGCTGTGCCACGTGCTGGTGTATGAGAAGCTGTGTGACTACAAGTCCCTGAAGAAGGACACCAACGCACCTTATCTGGTCGGTCCCGACGGCTATTTCGTGCGCAATGCCGAAGGCAAGATCTACGTCTGGGATGCCGGTGACGGCCAGGCGAAACTATGGGACGATCCGAGCATCAAGGATTTTGCCCTTGAGGGTACTTACCAGGTGGAAGGCAAGGAATGCAAACCCGCCTTCCAGAAATTCAAGGACATTCTCAAGGACTGCACACCCGAGCAGATGTCCGAAGTGACCACCATCCCGGCCGACACCATCAGGCGCATCGCTCGCGAATTTGCCAAGGCCGCGCAGATTGGTTCCTTCATCGAAATCGAAGGCCGTCTGCTGCCCTTGCGGCCGGCCGGCTATAACTTCTATCGTGGCGCCCAGGGACACAAGTACAGCGCCATGGCCAACCAATCGTTCAAGCTGGTGAATTTCCTGATCGGTGCGATCGACACCCCCGGCGGCCACGTTGGCGCCACGCTCGATGACCAGATGCAGGAAATCCGCGGCGGATGCGGCATGATCAACGCCGGCGAAAACGGCATGATGAAAACCGCACCTCATCAGTTGCACCCCGAAGTGCCGTTCTCCTACCCGCCGAACGAGACCCACCTGATGGGCTATTTCCCGATCGGTGTGGATCCCGGCCACTTGACTCAATACACGCTCAACAATGCCGAGAAATTCGGGCTCAACTACAAGCCTGACACCATGCTGCTCTGCCATGCCAACCCGATCTGGAACATTTCCGGCAATCGCGAGAAATGGTTCGAGATGATGCGCGGCATGCGCTTCGTGGTAGCCATCGACATCCTGCCCAATGAATCCAACGAATGGGCCGACATCATTCTGCCGGCACACGACTTGATGGAATCATGGAACATGACCATGATCGAGCCGCCGCATCACGAAGGCATGTGCCTGCGCCAGCCGGCGACCGAACCGCTCTACGATACCAAGAGCGAAGAAGAAATTTTCAATGAAATTTCCGAGCGCCTCGGCATCCTTGAAATCTGGAACACTATCCAGAATTTCGTGCATGGCTTCCAGCAGAAGCCGGAACTGCTGCTCGATTTGAAGACCAAGTACGGCGACAAGGAAATCGCCGAGCGCAAGGGCAAGCTATGGAATGGCCAGGATCTCAACTGGTACATCGAGCATGGCCACGCCGTGACGCCGCGCAAACCGGAGAAGTGGTACCGGCCCTGGGAAGGCATGCGCCTGCATTTCTACATTGAGGACATCATCCGCGCTCGTGACGATCTGAAGAAGAAGATGGAAGATGCCAATGTCGCCATCCGCCACGAGTGGGAATGGTATGACTACCAGCCGCTTCCAACACCAAAGCTCGACCCGGTCCATGAAGAACCGCAAGAGTTCGATATGTACGCGATCACATTCAAGGACATCCAGATCAACTTCGGCGAGAGCGTCGGCAATCCTTGGCTTGATGACATTGTTTTCAAGGATCCGGTGCATACCACGGTGCTCT
The DNA here is from genome assembly GCA_041674465.1 of Sterolibacterium sp. Taxonomy (GTDB): domain Bacteria; phylum Pseudomonadota; class Gammaproteobacteria; order Burkholderiales; family Rhodocyclaceae; genus JACRAR01. Next base: position 6,034 of record JBAYVV010000050.1, on the reverse strand, counting down.
TGAACACGGCGACAGCCAAGGCCAAGGGTCTCAAGGACGGCGATATTGTCCGCATCGAATCGCCCTATGGCAGCATCGTCGCGCGCATGTCTTCCTCGGAAGGCGTGCATCCGGAAACAGTCTGCGTGTCCAATGCGCTGTCGCGCATCGCCACCCAGAACAGTGCGGTGCGTCTGGGCGGCGGCAACTACAACGAACTCCTGCCAACCAACCTGCGGCATACCGACGCTTGTAGCGGGCAACCTGAAACAGTCGCCAAGGTGAAATTGACCAAACTCACGGTGATGCCGGCCGAATTCATGGCCAGCAAATCTGCTTACGCGCATGGAAGGGGACACTGATGGCTAAATGGGGCATGGTTTTCGATCTGCGCCGCTGCATAGGCTGCAATGCCTGCGCGGTTGCCTGCAAGCAGGAGAACACGCTGCCGAACGGCATGTTCTTCACCAAAACGCTCAGTGAAGAGGTCGGCGTTTATCCCAACGTCACTCGCGTCTATATCCCGACCATCTGCAACCACTGCGAGGATGCGCCCTGCGAACGCGTCTGTCCGACCGGCGCCACCTATACGCGCGCCGATGGCATCGTGCTGGTCAATCACGACCTGTGCATCGGCTGCGGCACCTGCGTGGTCGCCTGTCCATACGATCAACGCACCCGCATCGAATCGGAAATGCTGGAGCAGGGATTGTTCAACAACGGCGAGCAGACACCCTTCGAGAAGCAGGGCAATGTGCGTTTCACGGCCGGCACGGTGCAGAAATGCACGTTCTGCCACGAGCGCGTGGATGCCGGCCTGGATCCCGCCTGTGTCGCCACCTGTCCCACCGAGGCACGCATCTTTGGCGATCTGGACGATGCCAACAGCAAGGTACGCAGGCTGATCCACGAACACCACGGTCGTCAGCCGCTGCCAGAAAAGAATACCAATCCGCGAGTGTTCTACATCGACTGATGCCTGCCGCCCCCTCGTCACTTGGGGCGGCAGCTTTTCGCAGCACGCAAGGAGGATACAAAGATGCATTCCAGGCACTTCATGAATGAAGAGGAAGATTTCAAGGTTGGTCCCCGCATGCAGAGGGCATGGGGTACTCACATCGCCACCGCGTTCTTCTTCGGTGAAGCGGGAGCGGGACTTTATTTCGTGTCGCAATTCTTCGACTTCACGCTGGGCATGGCCCTCGCTTTGCTGATGGTGCTGATCGGCAAGGGTGGCGGCCATGCGATCCATCTCGGCCAACCGCTGCGCGGCTGGCGCGCGTTCGCCAAGGTCGGCAGTTCCTGGATCAGCCGAGGGCTGCTGGCGATTGCGGTGTTTGTCGGTGCGGGAGCGCTGCATGTGCTGAACCTGAACGCCCCATTCCTGCCCCAGGCGCTGTCGGTCCTGATCAGCATTGTCGCGGTGCTGTCCTGTCTGGTGATCATGGTGTATCAAGGTTTCGCCATGTCCCATTCTTCGGCCATCACCTTGTGGAGCACCGGTCTGATGCCAGTGGCGAGTCTCACTTATGCCCTATTGAACGGCGTATTGCTGACCATGGTGCTGGGCTACAACACACCCCTGCTGACCGATCATCCGGAAATCTTCCAGTTGCTGCAAGCATCGGCGATCGCCCTCATGCTGTACGGCCTGGTCATGGTGCTGAGTCTGCTGCACGGCGCCAAGTACGGCTCCGAAGGCGGACAAAAATCCGTCGATCTACTGGTGCGCGGCGCTTTTGCCGGCTGGTTCATCCCGGTCGTGATCCTGCTCGGCTTTGTCGTTTCTGCTCTGTTCATGAGCTTTGCGCCACGCAGCCTGATTTCGATGATCGCCGTGGCCGGCACCGAACTGACCGGATACTATGCGTTCCGGGTATTGATGTTTAAGGTCGCCACCTACGATCCGGTGATGACTTTCGCCCACCATTTCAAGCGCTGAGCGAACAGTCCCAGAGTACCCAGTGCACAAATACTTGCGCGACTTTTCCGGGCAGAACGGTACTGTAGCCGTATCTGCCCGCCGCTTTTCAGCGGACCGCAGCAATCCAGACTTGGCGAATTGCTGGGTCGTGCAGGAGGATGCCCTCAACATCGAGGTCGCGGATGTCGGCGCCTACACGCTGATGTGGACGCCCACCGAGGACGCGGTGGCCAGCGGTTTTGTGGCCGGTGAAGGCGTGCTCGGCACCGAGCATGTTCCCGAACGCCTGGCATTGGCCGCGGGTTTTGCATTCAGCGAAGGCATCATCGACAGTCTGCAGGACATCGCCAGTATGGAAGTCTGCCCGGAGCGGCCGGACATCGTGCGCATGCGCCTGGTCGATCCTTCAAAAGCGAAAGTCCGGCGCAGCAATGTGCTCATGACCAGTTCCTGCGGCGTGTGCGGCGGCCGCGACGTGCTCGAAGGCGAGATGGTCGGCTTTACTGAAGTCTCCGACACCTTGCGCCTGTCGATAGACGACTTCTTGCCCTTGATGGAAGCCATGAAGCAACGGCAGGCGGTTTTCAGTACGACCGGCGGCGCCCATGCCGCCATGATTTTTTCAGCGGACAAAGAGATTCTGGCCGTCGCCGAAGACCTCGGCCGGCACAATGCGCTCGACAAGGCCATCGGCCTGTGCCTGCTGCGGCAACAGCCGACCGCAGGATGCGGTGCAATGCTTTCCAGCCGGCTGAGTTTCGAGATGATCGCCAAGTCCGCCCGGGCGGGCTTGGAAATGGTAGCCGCCGTCTCTGCGCCCTCCTCGCTGGCAATCGCCATGGCCGAGCGTCTGGGGATCACGTTGTGCGGCTTTGTGCGCGGAGAATGCGCCACGGTCTATACTCACCCCGAACGCATCCGCGAACTCGTTCAACAATCCGACTCGATGCATCGGCCGGCTGCAAAGCACGTCGGTGTCGGCATGCCCTGAGGCATGCCGGAATCGCTGAATCACTGCAACATTCTGAGCTAAGGAGAATATCGCGATGGAAAATGTCTTGAACCAACTGCTGCATGGAATCAGCGGCGGCAAAGTAAAAGTTGTCGATCTGACGCAAACGCTCTCCCCCGATTTTCCGGCGTTGCAATTGCCGCCGGAGTTCGGCCAGGTCTGGGCTTTCAAGCAGGAAACCATCAGCCACTACGACGAAAAAGGACCGGGCTGGTACTGGAACAATTTCTCCTGCGGCGAGCATACCGGAACCCACTTCGATGCACCGGTGCATTGGATTACCGGCAAGGACTATCCTGACAACAGTGTCGATACCATCGATCCGCGCGTCTTCATCTCCCCCGCCGTGGTGGTGGATTGTTCGGCGGAAGTGAAGGCCAACGACGACTGGCTGCTCACGGTCGAATTCCTCGAAAAATGGGAGGCCAAGCACGGACGCATCCCTGAAGGCGCCTGGCTGCTGTTCCGTACCGACTGGTCCAAGCGCAAGATGCCGAATGAGTTCATGAACTTCCGCGAAGATGGCCCACACACCCCCGGCCCGGCCCAGGCCACCGTCGAATGGATGGTGAAGCAGCGCAAGGTGCTGGGTTTCGGCGTCGAGACCATCAATACCGACGCCGGACAATCCTATGCCTGGCCGATGCCCTACCCCTGCCATACGCTGATGCATGGCGCCAATCGTTACGGCTTGCAATGCCTCAAGAATCTTGATCAACTGCCGCCGCACGGTGCTGTCATCGTCGCGACGCCGCTGAAGATCAGGAATGGATCGGGCAGCCCCTTGCGCGTTCTGGCTTTGGTGCCAGCCTGAAAGTCACAATTGCGGAGCAACCATCATGTATGAAGTGCGATTACACGGACGCGGCGGGCAAGGGGCGGTTCTCGCTGCCTCGATACTTGCCAAGGCACTGGTGGCGGAGGGCAAGCATGTCATCGCGATTCCCCAATTCGGCTTTGAACGCCGCGGTGCCCCAGTCGCCGCCTACTTGCGTGTTCATGACCAGCCGATGCGGGCGATGACCAATATTTACAAGCCGAATTGCGTGCTCTGCATCGACTCCTCCCTGCCCAAGGTGGTCGATATCTTCTCCGGCATGACAGAGGGCGGCATGCTGATCCAGTCGACCAAGCGCTCGCTCGGCGAACTCAAGATTCCCTCTTCGGTAGCGACCGTCGCTTTGTGCGATGCGGTCGCCATCACGCTGGAAATTTTCGGCCGGCCGATCACCAACACCACCATGCTCGGCGCATTCGCGCGTGCCACCGGCATGGTGTCTCTGGAATCACTCAGTCAGGCGCTGAACGAAAGCAATTTCCGCGATGCCGGCCTGAAGCAGAACCAGTTGGCATTGCAGCGCGGCTATGAACTGACGCAGGTGCATACCATCGAGCGGAGGGAGGCGGCATGAAAAAACAGTCGATTCCAATCTTCGACCAGAGCACGATACCCAACAACCTCTGTCCGATCGCCACCGAATACAGCAAGATGATGCCGGGCGACTGGCGCTCCTCGTTGCCGGTGGTGAATCGCAAGAAATGCGTGAAGTGCTCCATATGCTGGTTGTATTGCCCGGTCCAGTGCATCATCGAGCGCTCCGGCTGGTTCGATGCCAATCTCGCCACCTGCAAGGGTTGCGGCATTTGCGCCGAGGAATGTCCGCATGGTGCGATCGAGATGGTCGCCGAGGAGGATTGAGATGAGCGCTGTCCTGAAACCCAAGAACAAGGTACTGGTCTGCGACGGCAACGAAGCCGCCGCCTGGGGCGTGGTCCTGTCCCGCCCCGACATGGTCGCCGGCTATCCGATCACGCCGCAATCTTCGTTGGTTGAATACCTGGCGCAATTCATTGCCGATGGCGTCCTCGACGCCGAAATGGTCGAGGCGGAAGGCGAGCATAGCGTGCTGTCGGTGTTGCAGGGTGCGGCGCTGGCGGGCGGGCGGACCTACACGGCAAGTTGCGGACAGGGCCTGGCGTTCATGTTCGAGCCCTATTTCCGCACGCCCAACCTGCGCCTGCCGATTGTCATGTCCATCGTCACGCGCGACGGCATCTCGCCGCAATGCGTCTGGGGCGGCCAGCAGGATGCGATGACGGTGCGTGAGGTCGGCTGGATCCAGATGTTCTGCGAGTCGGTGCAGGAAGTGCTCGACACCACGATCATGGCCTACAAGATCGCCGAGAACCACTCTGTCATGCTGCCGGTGAATGTCAATCATGACGGTAACTACCTGTCCAACGGCATTGTGCGCATCGAACTTCCCGATCAGGATGAAGTGGATCATTACCTCGGCAACAAGGATGTGAACTGGCACGTTGCCCTCGACCCGCAACGCCCGATGGCGGTCGATCCACTCACCGGCGGCTCCGCCGGAACCGGTCCGGCGCTGTTCACACGCTATCGGCAGGGGCAATGCGAAGGCATGCAGAATTCGCTCGGCGTGATCGTTGAGGCGCACAAGGAATGGGCGCAACGTTTCGGCCGCAGCTTCGCTCCCCTGATCGAGGAATACCGGCTCGAGGATGCGGACTACGCCATCATCACCATCGGCAGCATGGCCGGTGCCGGCAAGGATGTGGTCGATGAAGCCCGCAACCGCGGCGAACGCGTCGGACTCATCAAGATCAAGACCATGCGGCCATTCCCGATCGATGCGATGGCGGCGGCACTGAACAAGGTGCGCGCTGTCGGCGTGGTGGATCGTTCCGTGTGCTTTGGCTGGAACAGCGGTCCGGTGTTCCAGGAAACCCTGGCGGCGATGTACTACGCCCGCGAGCGCATCCCCTGCCTCAGCATGATCGGCGGACTGGCCGGTGCGGATTTGACCGAAGTTCATTTTGAACGGGCCGTCCGGGAAACTGCCAAGCTGCTGACCGGCCCCTGTCCGCGCCAGCCGATCTGGCTCAATGCCCAGGATTGATAAGACTATGGAACGATACGATTATCTGGTAGTAGGTGCGAGCCATGCCGGTCTGGAGGCTGTCCGCGCCATTCGCGCCCATGACGCAACCGGCAGCATCGCCATGCTCAATCGCGATCCGGTGCTGCCCTATTCACCCACCGTCCTCCCCTATGTGGTTTCAGGCAGAAGCAAGGAAGACCGCGTCGCCTTGCG
>JBAYVV010000049.1:0-24617 GCA_041674465.1 Sterolibacterium sp. | reverse complement strand
TCGGCCAGACTCACGCGGCCGAGCACGGCGTCGAGTTGCGCCAGACCTTCCAGGGTTTCGGCAAAGGCGCGGTGCGCCTGGTATTCGTGGCTCGACAGCGGACGCTCGCCCGGCCAGCCGGCTGCTTCCAGCAGTTGCACGAAAGCCAGCGCCCAGGCGGAAGGCGACTGGCGCGCCGGCTGCGCGGCGAGGCGTGCCTGAAAAGCTTGCAGATGGCCGATCAGGCGTGCGAGGGACAGGCCTTGCCCGGCAGACTTTTCGGCAAATCTGACGATGCGCTCGAGCGACAAGGTCGGCAGGAGATATTCGCGCATCCGTGCATCGAGGCGGGCGCGGCTGTCGGCCTCGTCGAGATCGGCGGACCAATACGGCTGGCGCAGCAACGTGCTGAATTCTTCCTGAACAATGCGGTAAGGTTGGGCCGCCAGCCCCAGCAGTTGCAGGGCGACCGCGACGCAGGTCTGGCGTGCCAACGGCAGGCCCAGCGAGAAGTTGTAGCGCCGGGGCATTTCGGCCAGCGCCGGGCTGGCCGCGGCGGGATCGAGGGCGTCGTCGAGGGTGGTCGCGAGTGTCTCGCGCAGGGCACTCAATTCCGGCACCACGATGCCGAGCCGGGCCGCCGGGTTATCCGCCAGTTGCCGCCTGGCCCAGGCAGCAGCGGCGCGGCATTCTGCAGCACGGTCTGGCAACGCCACGACGCCCGCTTGCGCCGAAGCGGGCAGGCCCTGCTCCAGTTCCAGCACGGCGACGCCGCGCTGCATCAGCACCCGCGCCAGCCGGGTCTCCTGCCGGTTGTAGCGGTCGAAACCGGCCAGCACCAGCTGGCCGGGCAGACGGCCCGCACCGGCGCTGAGGCAGTCGATCTGCCAATCGAAATAGCGCGCGGCTTCGAGCCAGCCGGCTTCGCCGCAGATGCGCTGGAACTCTTCGTGCCAGCGCAGGAACTGGCGCGTTTCTTCACTTTGTTCTGCGCTCGCCAGAGGGATGCGGATGTCCCAGGCCGACATCAGCGCGTTGGCTTCGACCGCAGCACGCGCCAGACCCTCACGGTCGAACAGCTCTTCATCTGCGGCATTCGAAGACGATGCCTCAATGGCACGATCCCACAGGATGCGCTCCTGCAATTCGCTGAGCAGCAGGCGCGGTGCGGCGGCGATGGCAATCTCGCCCGCCAGCAGCGCCTGCTGCACCACCGCTGCCAGCCACTGCGCGGGCGCCAGGGCCTGCAGCGGCTGCCAGCGCGTCAGGCCTTGCGCCAGCTGCAGCCGGTCATGATCGCGGCGCAGGTTGCGCGCCAGGCGCTGCGAGGCGCACAGCACCACCGCGTCGGCGGCAAGCGCCGCCAGGGCGATCCGCGAGTGCTCCAGATTGAAGTCGGAATCGGACATTGCCGCTATGTTACCTGCGCAATCAGCATGAACATTGCACTGAGCGTGCTGACCAACCAGAACACCAGAACATCGGGATCATTGGGCAAGAGAGAAATAATTCTGCGGGACATGATGGCAATCCTCCGTCGACAGGGAAGTTGCCATTCTCCATCCCCAATGGCTCATAGCATGAGCCAGATCGGTATCAGCCGAACTTCTTCACGCCGGCTTTCTTTGCCGCTTTCAGCAGATCTTCGTCAAGCGTGGCCAACGGCATGCCCAGTCTCAAGGCCAGCTCGAGGTAGGACGCATCGTACGCCGATAGCTTATAGCGCCGCGCCAATTGAAGGGTATCCGACAGCGAATGCGCAAAGGTGGCAGCGTCCACCACGATATCCACCCCGTTCAGCAGCTCAAGAAATTCCCCGCTCCGGGCTTCCGTGACCAGCCCTTTGGCTTCAGCCCTGGCCAAAACATTGGCCACTTCCAATCCCCATGTTGCCGGCACAAAGGCATTGGCATGTTTCATCGCATCAAGCACCTTGCCGGCGACGGCAAGTTCCTGCGGCTTGCCGTCGCCAAAATACCAGCGCATGGTCACCGAGTTGTCGAGGACAAAGCTCACGCACGTCCCTCTTCAATAAGCGCCTTGAGATTTACACCACGTATCGGATCGGCCAGCATGAACGCCTTGAGTTTTTCTGCGGCAGCCACCTTGTCCTTTGTTCTGGCACCCGCGCTGGGAACCAGATCAGCCACAGCTTCCCCGCGATTGGTGATGGTAAAACTTTTCCCGGATTTCACCTGCCGCAGCAATTCAGGGAGTTTTGTTTTGGCTTCATACGAACCAATTTCGATCTTCATGACATGCTCCTGCAATGGGGCCGCAACCAGACCAGTATATAGACCAGTCGGCTTGAAATCAATGACAGCTCCTTTTGACCTGCCCACTCTATCCGCACCCAAGGTGTCCGGCTGCGTGAACGCGTTATGACTGGCTCATATCCACTTGCAGCGGACTACGCCTTTGGCAACCCCTGCATCTCCGGCGCCTGCAACGCTCGCGCAATCCCCTCGACTGGCACGAGGTCGCGCAGTTCCTTGCCTTCCGGGGTGGCCTTGAGGTCACGGAATTTGCGCGCCGACACCAGCACGCGGGATTCGAGCGAAACCACCGATTTGTTGTAGGCGCCGACCGCATTGCCGAGGTGCTTGCCCATGTCGCTCCAGTGATCGGCCAGCACGCAAATCCGCTCGAACAATTCCTTGCCCAGTGCGCTGATCTGCTGGGCGTTCTCGGTCAACGCTTCCTGCTTCCAGCCATAGGCGACGGCACGCAGCAGTGCGATCAATGTAGTCGGCGTGGCCAGGATGACTTTCTGCTCGACCCCGGCTTCGATCAGGCTGGGATCGGCTTCGAGCGCCGCGCTGTAGAAGGTTTCGCCGGGCAGGAACAGCACGACGAAATCGGGCGAGGGCTGGAACTGTTCCCAGTAGGATTTACGGCCCAGCTTGGCGAGGTGGTCGCGCACCTGGCGCGCATGGTCGAGCAACAGGCGCTTGCGCGTCGCCTCGTCGGGCGCTTCGAGTGCATCCAGATAGGCCGCCAGCGGCGCCTTGGCATCGACCACGATGTTTTTGCCGCCGGGCAGGCGCACCACCATGTCCGGACGCAACTGGCCTTCTTCGGTGCCGACGCTTGCCTGTTCGCGAAAGTCGCAGTGATCGAGCATGCCGGCCATTTCGACCACGCGCTTCAATTGCAGCTCGCCCCAGCGCCCGCGCGTCTGCGGCGCGCGCAGCGCCTTGACCAGGTTGGCCGTCTCGCTCCTCAGTTGCCCTTGCGATTCGGCCAGTGCCTTGACCTGCTCGGTCAGGGTGGCATAGGCATCGATGCGGGATTTTTCCACCGACTGGATCTGCTGCTCGAATTTCTCCAGCGTGGTCCTGACCGGTGCCACGAGTTCGCCAATGGCCTGCTGGCGCTTCTCCAGTTCGCCGGCGGCGCTCACCTGGTATTTTTCCAGCGTGGCTCGGGCCAGTTCGAGAAAGGACTGGTTGTTGCGCGCCAGGGCATCGGCGGAAAGTGCCTTGAAAGCCTCCGCCAGGGACAGGCGCGATTCCTCCAGCACCGCGAGCTTTTCGCTGGCGCTGCGCCGTTCCTGCTCCAGCAGGGTAATCAGTTCCGCCTCGCGCGCCTTGATCCGCTCGCGCAGGGTAGCCAGCAGCCAGCCCAACGGCACGGCAGTGATGGCGGCGCCCGCCGCGAATGCCCAGATGTATTCCATGGCTCGATTCTACCGCGCATAATTCGCGCTTATCGCTCACACGTATTGCTCACCTTTACCGCTCATTTCGACCACTTACATCGACCAGAGGATTGAACATGCTCAAGCTCACCGATTCCACGCTGTTTCGCCAGCAAGGCTACGTCGACGGCGCCTGGTGCGACGCCGACAGCAAGCAGACCATCGCGGTGAATGACCCGGCGACCGATAACCAGATCGGCACCATCCCCAACATGGGCGCGGCCGAAACGCGGCGCGCCGTTGAAGCCGCGCAGGTGGCACAAAAGTCATGGCGGGCGAAGACAGCCGGGGAGCGCGCGCGCATCCTGCGCAAGTGGTTCGAACTCATCATGGCCAACCAGGAAGATCTGGCCATGATCATGACCCGCGAGCAGGGCAAGCCGCTCGCCGAGGCGCGCGGCGAAATCGCCTACGCCGCCTCCTTCATCGAATGGTTTGCCGAGGAGGGCAAGCGCATCTATGGCGATGTGATTCCCGCGCCGCAGGCCGACAAGCGCATCGTCGTCACCAAGGAGCCGATCGGGGTTTGCGCCGCAATCACGCCGTGGAATTTCCCCGCCGCGATGATCACTCGCAAGGCCGGACCGGCACTGGCCTCAGGCTGCGCCATGATCCTCAAGCCGGCCAAGCAGACGCCCTACTCCGCCCTGGCGCTGGCTGTTCTGGCCGAACGTGCCGGCGTACCCAAGGGTGTGTTCTCGGTGGTCACCGGGTCGGCGGCGGCGATCGGCGGCGAGATGACCGGCAACCCCATCGTGCGCAAGCTGACCTTTACCGGCTCCACCGAAATTGGCGTCGAACTGATGCTGCAATGCGCGCCGACCGTGAAAAAGCTCTCGATGGAACTGGGCGGCAATGCCCCCTTCATTGTCTTCGACGATGCCGACCTGGATGCCGCCGTGCAGGGCGCCATCCTCTCGAAGTACCGCAACGCCGGACAGACCTGCGTCTGCGCCAACCGAATGCTGGTGCAGGACGGCGTGTATGACGCCTTCGCCGAAAAGCTCGGTCGCGCCGTGGCGGCGCTCAAGGTCGGCAACGGCATGGAAGAAGGGGTGACGCAGGGACCGCTGATCGATGCCGCCGCCGTGAGCAAGGTCGAGGAACTGATTGCCGACGCCACCGCCAAGGGTGCCCGAATCGTCTGCGGCGGCAAACGCCATGCGCTCGGCCATACTTTTTTCGAACCGACCATCGTTGCCGACGTGACGCCGCAGATGCGCATGGCGCGCGAGGAAATCTTCGGGCCGGTGGCGCCGCTGTTCCGCTTCAAGGATGAACAGGAGGCCATCCGCATGGCCAACGACACCGAATTCGGCCTGGCCGCCTACTTCTATGCCAATAACATGGCCCGCATCTGGCGCGTGTCGGAAGCGCTGGAGTACGGCATCGTCGGCATCAATACCGGCATCATCTCCAACGAGGTGGCGCCCTTCGGCGGCATGAAATCATCCGGCCTGGGACGCGAAGGCTCGAAATACGGCATCGAGGACTTTCTTGAGATCAAGTACCTTTGCATGGGCGGCGTAGCGTTACCCAACTGAGTCAACCCAACTGAGCCGCTTAACTAACTGAGCAGTTGCCGCATGCCCTGGTAAAAGACGAAGCTCGTCAGCCAGGCCAGGGCCAGCGGCCAGAGCACTGCCAATGTTGCAAAGGCGACGCTCTTGGATTCGGTCTTTATGGTGGCGATGGTCGAAATGCAGGGGGTGTAGATCAGCGTGAACAGCATGAAGCTGATGGCCTGGACCCAATCCATGCTGCGCGCGAATTCCTGCGACAAGGCATCGCCCGACATGCCGTAGATCACGGCGAAGGCACCGATCATCACTTCCTTGGCGACAAAGCCGAACATCAGCGCCACGGCGAGTTTTTCGTCGATGCCGATCGGCGCCAGCACCGGCGCAAACAGCGCACCCAGCTGACCGGCATAAGTATCCATGCCGCCCGGTACTGCACCCAAAGGCAGATTCGTCAGCAGCCAGATCGCAATCACGCCGAGCACGATGAAGCGCGTGGCGCGGGAAAGGAAATGCCTGACTTCGAGCCAGCCGCGCATCACTACCTGGCGCAGGGTCGGCACCCGCCAGGGCGGCAACTCGACGACAAACGGCTCGTTGCTTTTGAAGCGACCGCGGAACAGCAAGGCGGTGACGATCATGGTCAGGAAGCTCACGAGATAAAAACCGAAGATCACCCAGGGTGCCTGCGCCGGCGCAAAAATCGCCGAGACGATGAACAGGAACACCTGCAACCGCGCTGAGCACAAGGACAGCGGAATCACCAGCATCGAGAGCAGACGCAGCGGTCGCGCCCGCATCATGCGCGTCCCCATCACCGCCGGCACGTTGCAGCCAAAGCCCATCAGGACCATCACGAAGCTGCGCCCGTCCAGCCCCAGCTTGGCCATCAGCGCATCGGTGAGAAACGCGGCACGTGCCAGGTAGCCGCTGTCCTCGACCAGGGCAATGAACAGGAAGAACAATATGATCAGCGGCACGAACGCCGCCACGGTGACGAAGCCGGAATACACGCCGTCGAGCAGCAGGCCATGCAGGAAATCGGGAAGTTGCGCCGCCAGGGGTTCCAACGCGAGTTGGCGCAGCTGGTCGAAGAGCCAGGTCAAGCCCTGCTGCAAGGGCCCGCCGATCCAGAACACCGCCTGGAACAAAAGCAGCATGGCCAAGAAGAACAGCGGCAAACCCAGCCAAGGATGCAGGGCAAGACGATCGATGCGATCGGAAACCTGCTCGGGCAATTGCAATGGCATGGTCACTGCCTCAGCCATCATCGCCGCGGTTTCCTGCTCGATGCGCACGTCGTCGGACAGCACCTCCTGCATCTGGGCGCGACGGGCCGGGCCGATATCGCTGGCCTCGGTCAGCGCCTGCGCCAGCACACGCATCGCCTCGGGCTGGCCGACGCCATACTTGGCCGACATCAGTACCACGGGCATACCCAGGCGGGCCGCGAGCCGGGTGCAGTCGACTTCCACGCCATTGCGCTTGGCCTCATCCGCCATGTTGAGCAGCAGCACCGCCGGCAGGCCAAGCGAGCGGACCTGCAGAACCAGCGGCAGCTGGCGCTCGATCTGTGTGGCATTGACCACGATCGCAAGGAGGTCGATCGGGTGCCCTTCGAGCAGGTGCCGGACGACTTTCTCGTCGTCGGAAAATCCGTGCAGATCATAGATGCCGGGCAGATCGACCATTTCGGCGATGTGTCCGCCGAGCAGAATCTTCGCGCTGGCAAGGTCGACCGTGACCCCGGCCCAGTTGGCCACTCGCGCGGATGAACCGGTCAGACGATTGAACAGGGTCGACTTGCCCGTATTGGGCATGCCCAACAGGGCGATACGTTTCACTGCGGGGAAACGCTGATCAGGTCGGCTTCGGTTTGGCGCAGGATCACGTCGGTGGCGCCAAGCCGGACATGCAGTGGCCCCGCCCAGCGGCCGCGGCGCATCAGTTGTATGCGGTTGCCGATGCGAAAGCCCAAGGCAGCAAGCCGATGATGCAGTGCTTCATCGGCATGGACGGCGGAGATCAGGGCTTCCTGACCGGGAATAAGCTCGCTGAGACGATGGTTTTTGGATTTCATGACCCGCATTCTACCAAATGAGAACCATTCTCGTTTGACCTTGATCAAGTTCCGTCGAATATGTCGGCACGGCATATCGGCGAAAGCCGCCGCGAGGAACTCAGTTTGCCGCGGAAGAATAGATGCAGGGTATTTCGAGAAAGACTGCAGCGGAAAACCGCAACGGCCAGGCGTGTATTAGAACAACGCAGCTTGCCTTGCGGGTTCGTTGCTGGCCATGCCCGGATAAGCACGTTGCCGGGAAGGTTTGCGGATGGACGGCATTCTTCTGGCATCCGCCAGCGCCATCATGTCGATGGCGAATTCCTCGCACCCCTCCGCGCAATAGTCGCCCCATTTCATGTAGAGGTGACGCAGCGCCATGCGCAGGGTTTCGCCGCGCAGATGATTCATCGCCGCATCGATGTCACGAAACAGCGACTTCTCATCCAGGCAATACGCCTCGGGCAAGTAGAGCGAGGTCGTTGTGGCGTAGGCGTCTCTGGGTACGGGCATGGCGAAATCCGGTTCTATCCAGTAAGGGTGAATACGTACTTGAGCATACGCCTATCGTCCGATCTGCTTGCCCGAAAATGAACCCAAATACACCCTGATCTCGGCCTATGGCCCAACGGCAATGCGCAGGAACGGGAAGAGGCAGCTCAGGTTTTTCGCTATTTCGACGAATTGCGACGAATTGCGCTTTTCTCCCACCGGCTCAAACTGTTATCATTTTCGCTGCGTCACGCCGCAAGCATGTTGTGAAAAAATTCTTATGACCCCCAGCTCCAGCCTTTCTGATCGGGCGCTGCCCGTCATTGTTTCCATGGCGGGTGTCTGCATGATCCTGGCATCACTGAGTCTGCTCATCAAAGCCGCCAGCCTGGGCATCTTCCTGCGCCAGTTGCTGGGTTTCATCGGCGTAATCTTCGTCAATAGCGTCATACTTTCCTACGTGGCTCTGCGCATCAGCTTCAGCAAGAATCGCGATGCGACCCTGGGCGAGAAGGTCTTCGTCATGGCGCTGTCCGTCTGCACAGGTGTGAGTCTGATGATCGCCAACGTTTCCGGTATATAAACCACTCCACCGGATAAAACCGGCGTCACGCCCGAACCCTGGAGAAATAAGCGTCATGGACTTTCCCCGCCTGCTGCAGCAACTTTCGAATGCCGTCGAAACCCACAATGCCGAGGCATTCGTGGACTGCTTTACGCCGGACGCCCACTACGAAGACTACTTCTACGGCCGCAAGCAAGGTCACTCCGGCCTGCGGGAAATGCTCGAACATTTCCACGCCGGGGCAAATCATTTCCGCTGGGAATTTTTTCAGCCGGTCTGCGCCGGCAACCTCGGCTATGCCAGCTACCGCTTCAGCTTCGATTCGCTGCATGCCGATGCCCTGGGCCAGCGCATCGGCTTCGACGGCATCAGCTGCATCGAGCTGCGTGACGGTCGCATCAGCCGGTATCGTGAGATCTTCGATCGCGGCATGGCGCTGGTTCAACAAAATTTTGCAGCAGAACGGATCATGCGCACCGAGGGCAAATACGCCGCTGCTTTGCGCCTCTCGCCTGATTGGGCGTCGCATTTCCCGCAGCCAGCCTCCCGGCATGATCCGCTGAAGCGCCCAGGATAGATTGGCTTGAAGCTTTAAGGCACTCTATTTGAATTTTCGTGCGGCAGGATATTTTGCTGCTTCACCTGCTCTTCAACAATGACCGCTTCACCCTCGATGACTTGGCCGTCTTGATGAAGCTCCGACATCTGCTTGCGGATTTTCCTGGTTTTCCAAAGAAAGTATCCCCATGCCAGAAGACCAAGTGTTGCCACGACCGCCAATAACACCAGGGAAAACATCAGCCCCAGAATCAGAATGATCGTTCCCAGGACTATTCCAAGAAGTTTGCCAAGCAAACCAGGTTGAGTGGGCTGTCTCATAACGTAGGCATACGGGCCGTGTTTCCATGGCCATCATCAATGATCCGGATTCAGCATAATACAGCCGAACATGACCCGCCTGATTCTTGCCCCGATGGAAGGCCTGGCCGACGATATTCTTCGGGATGTACTGACACGGGCTGGCGGCTACGACTGGTGCGTCACCGAATTTATCCGCGTCAGCGCTACCGTGCTGCCCCATTCTGCGTTCACGCGTGTCAGCCCGGAACTCAGGAACGCCTCCCGCACGCGAGCCGGCACGCCGGTGCGCATCCAGCTTCTCGGTTCCGATCCTGGCCTTCTGGCGGCCAATGCGGCGAATGTTTCCAAGCTTCACCCGGCCGGTGTCGATCTCAACTTTGGCTGCCCCACGCCACTCATCAATCGCAACCGGGGTGGTGCAGCACTGCTGGATGAGCCGGAACTTCTGCGTCGTATTGTTGCAGCGGTGCGCGCAGCGGTTCCCACAGATATTCCCGTGACCGCCAAGATGCGCCTGGGCATCAGTGATACCAGCAAGGCGATCGATTGCGCACGCGCCATCGAGGATGGCGGCGTCCAGGCTCTCGTCGTGCATGCCCGAACCAGGGAAGATGGTTACCGCCCTCCCGCCCGTTGGCAATCGGTCGCAGCAATCCGCGCAGCCTTGCGAATTCCGGTCATCGCCAATGGCGAAGTCTGGACCCTGGCCGATTATGCAGCGATCCGCGAAGCAACCGGTTGCGAGGACGTGATGCTGGGGCGCGGCGCGGTGGCCAATCCCCTGCTGGCGCAGCAAATTCGCGGCGTTGCTGCAGCGGATCCAAGCACCCAATGGCATGTCGTGGTCGAAATGATCATTGACTTCTGGTCACAGGTACAGCGCAAGGTATTGCCAACTCAATCCCCCGGGCGTCTCAAGCAATGGTTGCTGCTCCTGGGCAAGTGTTACCCGCAGGCAGACAAGCTGTTTTCAGACCTGCGGACGCTGCGCACGGCCAAGGAGGTTTCTCTCGTGCTGCAAACCCATCTCGTTGCGCACTGACGAGGTTTGGCACGACGCAACCCGCTCCCCGCCAGCGTTAAAAAAGCTGTTTGAAAGTGAACCAGCGCACAGTGCGGCGGTGATCAGGCCTGCAGAATGCCCCCCGTCACGCCACTGTTATCGAGAGTTGGCTGGCTGTTTCAGAGCACATTCTCCGGTCGCAGCAGATTTAAGCGGCGCTTAAGGTCAGCACTGCAAAGTGGCGACGTTTGTTACAACTAAATAGGTGCCAACAATATGAACGCATTACACCATCGCATGAAGTTTGGATTTATTGCCGCTACCCTTGCAACGCTGACTGCCTGTGGCGGCGGCGGTGGCGATGGCAGCACTGGCACCAATCCTGCGGCCAATGCCACCATACGCGGAGTTGCCGCGACCGGATCGGCCATTGCCAACGGGCAAGTCAGCCTGAAGTGCAGCGTAGGAAGCACTTCCGCCGTCAATACACAAACCGATGGCAGTTACAGCGTCGACGTCAGCCAGGTCACGCTCCCCTGCGTCGCACGTGTCGATTATCTCGACGCCACGACCCACAAGGCCGAGAAACTGCATTCGTTGGTTCAAGCCGTCGGCACCGTCAACATCACGCCAGTGACCGACTTGCTGGTCGCCAATCTAAGCTCGACCGGTGTCGCTGCCGATGCCTACGACAAGTTTGATGCAAACGAAGTCAAGACCTATTCCGCAGAGCGGGTTCAGACGGCTGGCCAGATGGTCAAGACCGAACTGAAGTCCAGGGGCGTCGATGTGACGCACCTGCCCGATGACGCGATCGGCGCAAAACTGGTCGCCACCAGCGGCTCAGGCAAAGGCGATGCACACGACGATGTGCTTGACGAGATCAAGGACAAGCTCGAAGAGCAGGGCAAGACGCTGCACGATCTGGAACACGACATGAAGTCGGGTCACGAAACCCGTGGCTTGACCACCACCACCGGCCAGGCCGGAGATGCTGCAAAAGGTAAAGTCGCCTATGAAGCGAATTGCAAGAGCTGTCACGGCACACGCATCTCCGACGCCATCAATGCGGCCAAGATCTTGAGTGCGATTCGTGAAAACGAAGGCGGCATGGGCTCTCTTTCGACGTCGATCAGCAGCACCGTTGCCGACGACATTGCTACCTATATGGCCAGCACGTTTGGTACGAATGCCGGCACCGTCCCTGCCACGACACTGAAAACACAAACCATCAGTTTCAGTTCGCCGGGTAACCAGACGATAGGCGTCGCCACGCCGGCCTTGTCTGCCACCGCCAGTTCCGGACTTCCCGTCACCATTACCTCCAGCACAGCGGCGGTGTGCACCGTCGCCAATGGCGCGCTGACCCTGGTGGCTGCGGGCACCTGCAGTCTGAACGCGACCCAAAGTGGCAACTCGACTTACAACGCGGCGGCTACGGTGGTCAATACCTTCACTGTGGCGTCTGCCAGCGGCGCTGTATTGCCCAAGCAAACCATCACCTTTGCCTCGGTGAGCGCGCAGAAGGTGGGAACGCCGGTTACCCTGACGGCCAGTTCCGATTCAGGTCTGGCCGTCAGCCTGGCCTCGACCACGCCCACGATATGCACGCTCAGCGGCAACATTCTGACACCAGTGGCGGCTGGCGACTGCACCATCACGGCGAATCAAGCGGGCAACAGCAGTTTCGCCGCGGCAGCGACGGTCACACGAACCTTTGCGGTAACCAACCCGACAGCTGCAGTGTCGGCCACCAATGGCAAGGCGCTGTATGCCAGCAAGAATTGCGGCGGTTGCCATGGCACACCCCCGTCAAGATCGAATGTATTGAACGGCGCCAACAATCCGACTGTCATTAACAGCGCCATCGCCCGCGACACAGGGGGCATGGGCATGTACTCCGGCATGACCAGCCCGGAACTGGCCGACATCGCGGCCTATCTTGCAACACCGAATATCTGATCAGTCGTTAGCATGGCAATGGCTGGGGGCAGCGCCCCCAGCCATCAGACACCGTAAGAAACGCAATAAGCGAAGCATGGGTTGCAGGCTCTGACATGACCTGAGCTTGCTCCCTGTTTCAAGCCTCCAAACTGCCCCCTGTGATCAGGTGTCAGCAGCGCCATCCTGACGATACTGCACGTCGGAGAGCAGGCGGTCTATTTCCTTCTTGACCACGGCGTAGCATTCACACACGCGACGCTCCAGGCCGGATCGCTCCAGAACCGAAATGTGGCCACGGCGGTAGCTGATCAAACCAGCCTGCTGGAGTTTTCCGGCGGCCTCCGTTATACCTTCCCTGCGCACGCCGATCATGCTGGCGACCAGTTCCTGGGTCATGATCAGATCGTGCGATGGCGCACGATCGAGCGTCATCAGCAGCCAGCGGCAAAGCTGCTGCTCGACGGAATGGTGGCGCATGCAGGCCGCAGTCTGCGACATCTGGGTCATCAGCGCCTGGGTATAGCGCAACAACAGACGCTGCACCAGGCCCCCACGGTTGAATTCCTGCTTCAACAGGCGGCTTTTGATCCGATAGGCATGTCCTGCGGTTTGCACCACCGCCGAACTGGGGGTGGTTTCTCCTCCCATGAACAGCGAAACGCCGACGACGCCTTCATTGCCGACGCCGGCGGATTCTGCCGAAGCGCCCGATTCCATGACGTAATGCAGGGACACGATGGCGCTGGTGGGGAAATAGGCATATTGCAATTGGGTACCCGGTTCATAGAGCATCTGACCAAGCGGCATTGGAACTAATTCCAGATGCGCGACCAGGGCGTCGAACTCTGCTGCCGGCAAGGCCGCAAGCAGATGATTTTGGTTGGGACTGGGTGGGGTTGTCATGGTTGGGTATCGAGCGCTTGAGCTCTATTTCTTGTCCGTGACTTCCACACCAATGCCGCGGTAGCCGATGAAGCGGCAGGACTGGGTAAACATGGGCTCCCCGCTGACCCGGAAGGATTGATGCGAACCATCGGGCTTGATGCGACTGAAGACGAAATCCAGAAACGGCTGGCGGGCAGCGATGATGTCCTGAAGTTGCTTCCGTTCAGCTTCATTCCAGCCTGACGTCATCTGAATGACGTGGTTTTCTTCTGCCAGGGGGCTGACCTGGATGCCCAGCATTTCCAGGACAGGGCCGGACACCTTGGTGAAATTCATGTTCTCGTCCTGTTCCCAGTACCAGTCGGAGGCAAGTTCCGTCAGGCTGCGGTAGCGGGCTTCGCTCTCGCGCAGCTCGGCGGTCCGCTCCTGTACCGCATGTTCCAGCGTCTTGCTGTACTCCTCGAGCTTCTTGTAGAGCAGGCGAACTTCCAGCATGTTGTGGATGCGCGTCCTGACTTCGACCAGATCGAATGGCTTGGACACGAAGTCCTTTGCCCCGGCCTGCAGCGCACGCAGCTTGTGGCCGGGTTGGGCGGTGATGACGAGGACCGGAAGATAGCCGTCCGCATCATTGGTCTTGAGCCCTTCCATCACCTGGAATCCGTCCATGCCGGGCATCTGCAGGTCGAGCAGGATCAGGTCGTAACGGTTCTTGCGATGCAGCGCGAAGACCTCCTGCGGCTTCATGGTTGAAGCGACGCAGGTGTAGCCGGCTTCATGCAGCAATTGCTCTAGAAGCAGGACATTGGATTCCTGGTCGTCAACAATCAGGATGCTGGCGTTGAGAATCTCCGATTCAGCGAGCGTCATATCGTTTCCTCTTTAGCAGCTTTGCTCGATGCCAGGTCGGCATCTGCACGACTGTTTGTTTTCTGCGCAAATTTCAGGGCCAGGTCCAACGCGTCCATGAACTGGTTAACCTTGATGGGCTTGGTGAGATAGTTGAAAAATCCTGCCTCGAGTGCCTTCTCGATGTCACGGGGTATCGCGTTGGCGCTGAGGGCGATGATCGGAATGTGTGCCGTCGTTGGGTCTGCCTGCAGGATTTTCATGGCTTCGAGGCCGCTGATGCCGGGCAGGTTGATATCCATGAGAATCACCTCAGGCTGATAAACGCGTGCAAACTCGATCCCAAGATAACCGTCCGCCGCGCTCATGAGGTGCAGTTCAGGGCGACGCGCAATGAGTTGCTCAACCAGTTCCAGGTTGGCCGGATTGTCTTCCACATACAGCAGGGTTCGCCGCGGCATGCCCTCTGGCACCTGCAATTGCAAAGGCGTTGCCTGCTCGGATTCCTTGAAGGCAAGCAGCGGCGCAATCGTCAGGCTTAACTCAAACCAGAACACGCTGCCTGTTCCGACCGTGCTATCCACGCCGACGCGGCCACCCATCAATTCAATCAGCCGCTTGGTCACCACCAGGCCAATGCCCGTGCCCTCCTCCGTGCCAACTTCCTTGCCAAGCCGATTGAAGGGCTGAAAAAGCTGTGCAAGTTGTTCCGAAGTGAGGCCTTCACCGGTGTCCCGAACGCTGATACGAATCGAATTCGGCTGGATCAAGGCGTACTCCACGGTTACCGCGCCTTCCGGCTTGTTGTACTTGATGGCGTTGAACAACAAGTTGATCAGAACCTGTTTCACCCGGGTCCGATCGGCGCAGACAAAGTACGGAAATTCGAATCGAGGAAACGACATGGCTATGCCGCGCTTCTGTGCCTGCGGCTCGATCATGGCCCGACATTCGAGCATCACTTCGACCAGCGAGACTGGTTCGTTCGATAACGTCGCCTTGCCCGACTCGATCAGTGCCAGATCGAGAATTTCGTTGATCAGTTCCAGCAGATACCAGCCGGCCTTGAGAATCTGGTCGAGGTTCTTCCGCTGGGTGGGCGTCGGCGGCGGCGAGCCGGATTCCATGAGTTGGGTAAAACCCAGGATGGCATTGAGCGGCGTGCGTAATTCATGGCTCATGCTGGAAAGAAAGTCCGATTTCGCGAGGTTGGCTTTTTCCGCTATGACCTTGGCGTTCTCGAGTTCGGCGTTCTTGTCCAGCAGGACCTGATCAAGCCGTGACCGCTCTGCTTCGACCTGCTTGCGCGCAGTATTGTCGATGCCGATCAGCAGATAGCCGATGATGTCGTTTTGCGCATCGCGCAGGGCCGTGACCGAGACGACCGCCGGGATGCGGCTGCCATCCTTGCGGATGTAGGTCAGTTCGTAAATATCCTGGATGCCGCGCGAGGCCTTGAACACCAAGGCCTCGAAGCCCGGAGTGATGGGTGTGGACAGCTCAAGGCTCAAGGCCCTGGCACGTGCGATGACTTCCTGCGGATCGGAAATCTCCGCCGGGGTGATCTTGTTCAGCACTTCAGCCGCCATGTAGCCCAGCATGCGCTCGGCGCCCACATTAAAAATCTGGATGACGCCCTTGGCATCTGTGGCGATACTCGAAAAGTAGGCGCTGTTGAAAATCGCGCTCTGCAAAGCCCCGGCCTTGAGCAGTGCCTCTTCCGCCTGCTTGCGCGCGGTGATGTCACGCAGGATGCCAGTGAAGTAGCGCTGGCCGCCCAGCCACATTTCGCTGACCGCGATTTCCAGCGGGAAAAAGCTGCCATCCCGGCGCCGGCCCATGACTTCGCGGCCGAGGCCGCTGGCGCGCGCCTCCTCGCTGGCACTGTAATACTCGAGGGAGCCATTGCGCTGGTCCTGATCCAACTCGGGGATCAGCAGGCTGAATTCCTTTCCGGTAAGTTCCTCTGCGGCATAACCGAACATTTTCTCGGCGGCCGGGTTGACCGTCTCGATGATGCCGCCGCGCGCATGGATGTTGATGATGCCGTCCACCACGGTATTGAGTATCGTCTGGATCTGCGCAGCGCTGTCGCGCAAGGCCTGCTGCGCGGCATATTCCTCGGAGACATCGCGGAACACCAGCACGGCGCCAACCACTTGGTCGTCGCGGGCGCGAATCGGCGCACAGCTGTCGGCGATGGCGCGCTCGCTGCCATCATGTGAAATCAGCAAGGTGTGGTTGGCCAGGCCCTGTACCGTACCATGCGCCAGGGTGGCGATGACCGGAATGATGCCGGGTTCGCGGGTTTCCTGGTTGATGATGCGAAATATCTCGGCCACCGGACGACCGCAGGCATCCGCCTGCATCCAGCCGGTGAGCTGTTCGGCAACGGGGTTCAGGCGCATCACGCGCGCCTCGGCATCGGTGGCGATCACCGCATCGCCGATGGAGTTGAGCGTCACCGCGAGCTGTTCCTCGCTCTCCCGCAAGGTCGTGTTGGCCAGTTCCAGTTTGGTATTGGTCTCTTCCTGAAGATCGAGCAGATGGCGTGTTTCGATATGAATCCGGTTCCTGAGCCGCTGCTGGGCTTCCCGGTACAGCAAATAGCCAAAGGCGACGGCAAACAGCAGCGCCAGCAGGCTGGTGGCAACAATAGCGGTAAACAGCTGGCGCATGCTCTCTTGAAACTCTGCTTCACGTTGCACCAGCACGCCCTGCTCCAACGCCACGAAACTGCCGATCTCGCTGCGAATCGAGTCCATCAGGGGCTTGCCACGGCTGCTGCGTATGTTCGCCTGCAGGGCAACCCGGTCATGATGGCGATGCATCTCGATGTTCAGCGCCAGGAAAGCCAATTGGGCGTCAATCAATGGGGTCAGCGCGTCCAGACGCTTCTGGGCGGCATCGAGCAAGGTCGCTTGGCGCAATTCGACCAGGTCGTCCTTGATCTTGTCGTGCACTGCCAGGTAAGGCGCCAGTAAAACCTCATCACCGGTCAGCAAAAAACCGCGCTGGCCGGTCTCGGCATCTTTCAATGAAGACAGCAATTGATCCGCGCCACCGATTAAAGAGGAGGTATGCTGGCGCACGCTGCCGGCTTCTTCGATCTGCCTGAAGGTCCAGAACGACACCACCACGCCCAGCACGACCAGCACGACTGCGCCGGCGAACCAGGCAAATATCTCGTGAGTTGCTTTCAAGGAAAGAGTCCTGTGAGTAAGGCAAGGCGAATTGCCCGCGGGTAGCTGCAACGCATCCTGAAGCCCGTCGCGATGATGACAGGCTTTCGGGCGGCCATCTGTGCGTTGGCGCTCATAAGCCAAACCATGTTATGCGGTTTTGCCCGGCGCAGGGAGAATTCCTGGAGAAATCAACTTTGCCCTTACAGCTTCGACTCAATGTAGGTATAGATGTAGTTCGAGCCGCCATTGATGTTGCCGAACATCCTGGAAGCACCGAAGATGCCGGAGCGATGCGAGGCGCCAATCCCAAAATAGGTCTCCTTCATGCTGCGGGCGCCGATCAGGTCGCCCAGGCTGACATCGATGCTCGGGTCGAGGTAGTTGAGCAGTTTCGTGGTGTTGCGGCCTCGCCTCGCCTGGTCTCGCTCTTCGACATAGGGCACGCGTTGCGCCAGGGAGAAGCCGGCGCCCATGCCGAGACGGGTGCGGACATGCTCACCCCAGGGAAAACCGTAGTAGTAGGCCTTGATGTAGGCGTTGATCTGCCAGGCATCGGATTGCAGCTGATTTTCATCATGATGCAGGAGGCCCAGGTAGCCGACGAAATCCAGCGGCCAATTGTTGACCCGCTCGACCAGGGGCCGACCCAGTTCGATGGCGGCGATGCGCGTGTTGTCCTCGGTACGGGTCGAACCACAGCGCAAGGTCATGATCGGCAGCAAGTTGCAGTCGGTGGAACGGCCGTAGAGCAGCTTGACATGCAGCGGCAGACCCGGCTCGGCATAGGACTTGTGACTGCCGAAGTCGTAGGCGGCACCGAGCATCAGCGACGGCTGGACAGCGTCACGCACGATGGGGCTGTGGCGCACCCTGACATCGAGCAGATTGACACCGATCCCGCCCAGCAGCCGCCAGCGGTTCAACAACTCATAATAGCCATAGAGACCAAGCTTCAGATCGGTCCCCGCGCCGGGCGAATATTCGGGACGCAACGCCGTCGCCTCGACCGGGTCAACGCCGTAGTAGTAATCGTTGAGACGGGCGTTGCGCCGGGCGAAAATCAGGCTGGGACGCAGGTGCCAGCGACCGGACTGCCAGTCAACGTTATAACCCAGGCGCAGCTCGGATCCCCGGTTGACATTGTTGGCGTCATGCAGGATTTCGGCATCCAGGTTGCCCCAGTCCGAGCGATAACGATAACCCAGTCCCAGGTCGGTCGAGGCGCGGCGAATGCGCATGCCGGCAAGGCTGGCAGGCGTGCGATCGTAGGGAAAGCCCTCGAAACGGTATTCAAGAAACAGATTGAAGTTGTGACGCGGTTCGCGCAGTTCGTCCACCAGTTTGATGCCGATCCGGGTGTCATGGAGGAAGACCCGCTCGCCTTCGTAAAGATAGATCGGCACCAGATCATTGCTGACCCCTGCCCCTTTGTAGGGCGACTGTTCGCTGCGCAGCATGGCGCCCAAACCGGCACTGCCGGGGATCGACACCAGATCGACGAGGCGATCGGAACTGGCGCGCGCACTCAGTGGCTGCAGCGCCATGAAACAGCACAGACAGCCCAGTTTAAACAGGCGCATAACGTTCAAGGCAGGGTAGACACATGGGCGATTCCTTTAACCTCCATCAGATCCCGTGCCATGGCCGTGCCAGCCGGCGCCAGATGCCCGAGTGGATTGGCCTGGCAATACACATCGGCCATCGAAAACAGCGATTCATTTTCGGTGCCGGTCAGAAAATCGATGCCTGAACCGGCGACCACGCCGCTCAGATAACCGATCAGCCAGGTCTGATCGACCTGCGATTGCAGGGTATGCCCTTCAGCTTCCTCAAGCCGGTGTTCCTGCCATGCTTCGCAAGTCCGCGATCCTCTGGCCTCTACGGCAGCGGCCAGCATGCTGCTGCCCAGCAGGCAGCAGCAAAGCAGGAAGAGGATCACGCGCAACACCGGGACGCGAACTTGACGCAGAACGGCTAGCGCGGTGCGATCGATCCGCTGTCATCGGACACGATCAATTCCACCCGCCGATTCAATTGCCTGCCTGCAGAGGTTACGTTGCCGGCAACCGGATAGGATTCGCCATAGCCGCGTGACGTGATGCGTTCCGCACCGATACCCATGTCCAGCAGCGCCGTGCGTACCGATGCGGCACGCTGGTCGGAGAGATCCAGGTTGTGGCTGTCGCTGCCGGTGCTGTCGGTGAATCCCTCGATCATGACATTGCGCTTGGGATATTCCTTGAAAAATTCGGCAAACTTCTGCAGGTTGCGCAACCCGCCCGATTTGAGCCGGGAATGGTCGGTATCGAACAACACGTCACCCAGCGTAATGACCACGCCGCGCTCGGTCTTCTTGGCTTCCAGGTCCTTCAACTGCGCTTCGAGTTTGTTGGCGCGCGCATCCGCATCCATGGCCTGCTGGCGGGCGGCTTGCGCATCCAGCGCCGAACTGTTCGCTGCCTGTCTTTCGCTGGTCGCTTCGCGTTTCGCCACTTCTGCGTCGCGCTGCGAAATTTCCGCGCTGCGCTTGGCCGAATCGGCTTCTCTGGTGCGTGCATCAAGACGGGTCTTGTCGCGTTCGGTACTGGCGTTGGCTACCGCCAATTCCGCCGTTTTCTGCTTGGCGGTCTCCTGGGCTATGGCGGTTTGCTGTTTCGACACGTAGGCCAGATGGTTGACCTCGGCACTATCCTCACCCTTGCTCCAGGCAGCATTGGCCTTGGCAAGTGAGTCGCTGGCCTGTTTCAATTCGCCGGCAGCGTGCGTGTTGACTTGCGGGCTGGACTGGGCAACACCGTAGTCGCTGCGCGCCTGTTCCAGCAGCGAATTATTGGCAGGCACAGTGCTACACGCGGCAAGCACGGCAGCAGCGATCAGCGTGACAGGTATTAATGAGCGGTTCTTCATGATCTATTCCTCGATGGGCGGTTATTTGGTTTTGCGGTTGAGCTCTTCGCGCAGCACGCGAATGTCATCCTGCATGGCGATTGCGGCTTTTTCTGCCTTGGCCGAATGCGACTTCTTTTCGGCCAGTCGCGCATCAGCCTGAGCTTCCTCGGCCAGCAAACGGGCATTGGCGTAGTCCTCCTTGGCCATGGCCTGGTTGACGCGCTCCATTTTTTCCTGTGCGCTTCTCATCTCGACCGCCGCATATTCGTTGCCGCCGGCGCTGACCGCGTTGGCCATTGCCGATTTTGTGACTGCCAACTGTTCTGTCGGCGGTGGCAAACTGGCGCAACCGGCGGCAAGCACAGCGGCGCAACCGAGCATACTGGCTGCACGCAGCCATGAATAACTGTAAATGTGGTTCATCATCTTCCTCACAATGTGGTAGGGAAACAGGGATGCCAAAAGCATTGCTGACCATGGCACCGGATTGGAGGCAGGTTTCTGGCTCAATGCGAACCGCTGGCCAGCCATCGTTACAGACATTGTCGGCAGTTGCGCCCTGAGCGTCTGTGCGGTGACACACACACTCAATAAAAACGGCCCCGCAGGGCCGTTCGACTTTATTCCTCATGACAAGGCTCAGGCCCGCGGCTCGCCGCGTTCATTGACGGTGATCGTGGGTCCGGGTGGGGCGGCCACCTGGATTCGATGTTCGAGACCACGGAAACTGTAGGTCACATCCCAGAATTCGGTACGTGCCTGGCTGGGCACTTCCTTGCAGCGCTGGACATCGCGGGTGGTCGCCTGCTGTCCGCCGCTGTCGCGTCCGACATTGGCGCCCAGCGCGCCGCCAGCAACCGCGCCGCCGACTGTGGCCAGATCCTTACCGCGTCCGCCGCCAACCTGGTGTCCGATGATGCCGCCCAGCAAGGCACCGGCAATCGCCCCGGGCACATTGGCCTCGCCGCGTTGCGGGGCCACTTGTGCAACTTGTTCGTGCTCGATCCAGCAGCGCTGTTCGGGCGGACCGACTACCGCCCGCACCGAGGTGATGTTGGCTTCGTAAAGCCGCTCGCGGTAGCGGCGATGGTTGTCGTAGACCGGAATCGGCTCAGGTGCATAGCGGTCCTCATCAATACGCGCGTTCCGGCTCAAGACACGCACGGAAGAAACACGGTTGTTCATGCCCATTGCCGCCAGTGTCGGATAGCGTCCCGGACGCAATACCACGCAGCGGCCTCTGAACTTGATGTCTTCACAAGCCTCCCAACGATCATTCAGAACCACGAGTGACGAGGCGCGATCGTTGAAACCTAGTCGGTCGAAGTTGGCGATCTTCTTGTTGGTGGTGAACGTCTGGCCTTCAAAACCTTCTCGTTCGTAAAAAGTGACCTGTGCCAGCGCCTGGGTGGCAAGCACCACGCCAGCCGCCGCGAGTGCATTTCTCAAAATGGTATTCATTGATTGCTCCTGTGAAGTTGTTGCGGAGGGATGGGCGAGGATTACTCGAGGGTTACGCGAGGGTTACTTTTTGTCGCCCTTGGCGGCATCCTGGATGCTATCGCCAGCTTTTTCGATCTGTTGACCGGCCTTGTCCATTGCCTTGTCGACTTGCTTACCGGCATGCTCGGCGGGACCTTCCGCCTTCTGGCAGGCGGGCAGCGCCGCCAGCATGGCACTCATGGCCAGAACCGTAATAATGTGTAGTTTCATCACCTGCCCACTTCGCCACCGATGACACCGCCAATCACAGCACCACCGACCGTGCCGACCGTACTGCCACCCGTCAGAACAGCGCCTGCGACAGCACCGGCGCCGGCGCCAACGGCGGTATTCTTGTCGTGCGCCGACATGTTGGAGCAACCGCTCGTGCCCACCAGCATTCCGGCGGCAATGATGCTGAGTACATATTGATATCGTGTTTTCACTGGATCACCTCTATAAAAAATAATTGTCTGTTCGATCGCGTTCAAGATTTGCCGAAGCTCACCTTGGCCTGGTTCAGGCAGTTGTCCTTGGCGCTGCCCGCGAAGGTGTCGCATTTTTCCTTGGCCACGCCATACTGGGCGTCCAGCGTGTCCGATGCAGCGTCCTTGCGCGCTTCGATGCGCTTGTCGCTGGCCGTATTGCGTGCCTCAGTTGATTTCTCGTTGGCCGTCGCGTTGGCATTCGTGATCTTCATCTGCGCCTTGGCCTCGGCTTTCCCGGTCGTCTTGGCTGCCTTTGCCTCCTTCACGCAAACATCCTTGGCGTTACCGGCCTGATCATCGCAATGTTCCTTTGCCACTTCGTACAGGGCCTCAGCCTTGGCGACACGCGCCTCGTAATGCGTCTTGCTGCTGGGTTTGTAGCTGGCCTCGAGTTCGGCCAGAGCGACACTCTCCTTGCCCTTGGCTTCAGCCTTGCAAACATCGTGGGCGTTGCCGGACAGAGAGCCGCAAGCGGCCTTGGCTGTTTTGTACTCGGCTGAAATACTGTCCTTGCCGGCCCTGTAGTCATTTTTCGACATGTTTTGCGCCATCACGCCGGTGCTGAATGCGAGGCTGACCGCCAGCGCAATCAAATTGATGTTGAGCTTGTTCATTTTTTGTCCTTAAAAAGGTGTGCCTGCGAACGCTGCATCGGCAAGCCATGCCGGGCTTCTCCCGCTGACTCCGATAGCCTGAGCATAGAGGGAGCGTTTGGCACCGTCTGTCTGGTGACGCACATAACACTGGATCGTGCTATGTGTGCAAGCGTACAGAGAAAGCTCGGGCAAAGAGCGGATGATTCCCGCACCAACCGACGGTCTTGTGCAGGGAACCCCCGTGAAAGCCACCCACAAACTCATTGCTTCACTTGCTGGCGCAGCCCTGCTGGGTGTACTCGGAGTCACCGTGACTTTCTGGACTTTTGAACAAATCGAGGAGGCCGCTGCGCAACGCAAGCATACGTTCGTGGTGTTGACCGCAGCGGAAGACTTGTTGTCCTCGTTGAAGGATGCGGAAACAGGCCAGCGCGGCTATCTGCTGACGGGCGACGAAGCCTTTCTGAAACCCTATTTGGCGGTGCGGAGTGGTTTTGACGACCAACTGAACAAATTGCGCCAGCTTGCTTCTATCAGCACCGCCCGACAACATGCGGACGCGCTGGCACCCCTGATTGACGCCAGATTGATCGAGTTGTCACTGGCGATCGAGCTCCGCCGCAACAAGGAAACGGCTGCTGCGCTGACATCCGTTCGAAGCGGTTATGGCAAGCAGTTGATGGACTCGATTCGTGCCGAGATACACAGCCTGATCCGGATCGAGGAAGAGGCATTGGCACAGCATGACGTGCAGTTCCAGACGGACATGCGCCGTTTGTTCATCCTCATCATCGAAGGCAGCCTGCTGATATTGCTGTTGAGCCTCTGGGCCGTTCTTGCGGTTTTCCGTGAAGCCCGACAACGCCTGGAGCATCGGGTTCATGTCGAAACACAGAACGCGCTGGAACTGCGTGAAAAGATGAATTTGCAGCTGCAGCAGGCAAATGTCATCCTGAAGGAAAACACTGAAAAGCTCTCCGTCACCCTCAACTGCATTGGCGATGCGGTGATCGCCTCCGATGCCGAGATGCGTGTGACACTGCTGAATCCTCTTGCCGAACGACTCACAGGCTGGTCGCAGGAGCAAGCCCACGGCCTTCCGGTAGAGGAGATTTTTCGTATCGTCAGCCAGGAAACTCGCCAACCCGTCCCCACTCCGATCCGAAAAACCCTGGCGCTTGGCACAACCGAGGCGCTCCCCAGCCACACACTGCTGCTGGCACGTGATGGCAGCGAGCACGCCATCGCCGACACCTGTGCGCCAATTCGCGACCTTGGCGATCAAATCGTCGGCGCCGTACTGGTGTTTCGCGATGTGACCAAGGAGTATGCGGCACAGCAGGTGGCGCGCGATCATGCCGTGCAGATCCAGACGATACTCAACAGCGTGGCCGACGGTATCGTCACCATCCAGGCGCGTGGCGGCATCATCGAAACCGTGAATCCTGCTGCAGTGCGCATCTTTGGCTACGCCGCCGAAGATTTGATCGGCCAATACTTCAGCCTGCTGATTCCCGAACTGGATCGCGACCAGCGCAACGGCTCCCTCGAATACTATGCGGCCAACGCAGAAGATCGCGCCAGCGGCCGCGAACGCGAGGTGGTCGGCCAGCGCAAGAATGGCAGTTTTTTCCCGCTGCAGATGACGGTCAGCGAAATGTGGCTGAGCGGTCAGCGCTACTTCACCGGCATTCTGCATGACATCAGCGCACGCACTTAACCGGCCCACTCGAAATTCTGATCACCCAACTGGAAGCAGTGTTACCCAAAGAACAGGGCGGTACCGGATCACAGTCTCCATGAAAGCGCGAAGCACAGCGATGCGAAATTCAGATCCAAAGGTATCACTGCCACGCTGCATCGATGATGTCGCCCTGGCCTTGTTCTAGCCCCCCCCACAAGCGTGCGCACGTGCCGGATCCAAGTAGGTGCGCCCTGCCGGGCGCACCGAAAAAAAGCCCAGAACCGATGTTCAGTTCTGGGCTAATACTTAAGGCGCTCGGAGAAGAGGAGGAGTGAACATAAACCGAACGCCTTTGGTCACTATAGGGTTCAAGACTTACACTCTCTGTACGTTGGGATACTTAGCCGTAATTTAGTCTATGAGCGCCGGAATC
>JBAYVV010000048.1:0-24682 GCA_041674465.1 Sterolibacterium sp. | reverse complement strand
GAACCTGGTGACGGAAATCTCCAATGCGAGCAAGGAACAGAGCAGCGGGATCGAACAGGTGACGCAGGCGGTGAGCCAGATGGACGAAGTGACGCAGCAGAATGCGGCGCTGGTGGAAGAGGCAGCGGCGGCGGCGGAGAGCCTGGAAGAACAGGCACGCGGCCTGATGCAGGCGGTGGGGATGTTCAAGCTGACCGAAGGAAACGCCCCGAAGCAAGTGGCCCTGGGCCATCCCCGTGGGATGGACGAAGGGCATCGAACCCAGTTGGTGGCATCGGTGAAGACCCCGACAAGACCGCAACTCAGTGCCCCGGCCAAGCCGGCAGCAGCCCAGGCCAAGCCGAAGAAAATTCCGCCACCGGCGGCATCCGACCCGGAAGATGAATGGGAAGAGTTCTGATGCATGAAGTCGGAGCAGATGTGCTGACAGTGGTAAATGAGCCGTGATTGATGCGCGCAAACCAGCCGCAACGCGCGGGGGGGCCGATGATGATGTCGCGCTGCTGCCTGCGCGCGAGTTTCATTTCACTGCCGATGACTTCGAAAGGGTGCGCAAGCTGATCTACCAGCATGCGGGAATCTCCCTTGCCCCGGTCAAGAAGGACATGGTCTACAGCCGCCTGGCGCGTCGTTTGCGGGCCAACAACTACACCACCTTTTCCCAGTACCTGACGCATCTGGAGCGTAACGACGAAGCCGAGTGGGAAACGTTCATCAATTCACTGACGACCAATCTGACTTCTTTCTTCCGTGAGGCACATCATTTCGAGATCCTGACCAAGCATCTGCAGAAAATTGGCGCTACGGCTACGCAGGGCAAGCCGATTCGCATTTGGTGTTCGGCGGCCTCCACCGGGGAAGAGCCGTATACCCTGGCCATGACGGCCTGCGAAGCCTTCGATACCTTGACGCCGCCGGTCAGCATCGTCGCCAGCGACATCGATACCAATGTGCTTGCCACTGCGAGCAAGGGCGTCTACAGCTCGGAGCGGGTCGAGAAACTGGCAACGGAGCGGTTGCGGCAATTCTTTTTCAAAGGCACCGGCAGCCATGCTGGCTATGTCCGGGTGCGGCCGGAACTGCAGAAACTGGTGACTTTTACCCGCGTCAATCTGCTTGATGCGCACTGGCCGAATGTACCGGGACCAATTGACGTGATGTTCTGCCGCAATGTCATGATCTATTTCGACAAGCCGACGCAGTATCAAATTCTCAAGAAATTTTTTCCGCTGTTGCGCGAGGACGGCTTGCTGTTCGCCGGGCATTCGGAAAGCTTCATGCATGCCGTCGATTTGTTCCGCCCCCTGGGGCGCACCGTCTATGAACGCGCGGACCGAAAGCGCTGAACTCAGCTTTACCGAGCATCTGGCGAGCAACCGCTATTACGACCGTACCTTCGAGGTCGAGGCGGTCAAGGTTCTACCGGGTGAGTATTACGCGTCCACTTCCAACATGGTCCTGGTGACGGTGCTTGGCTCCTGCATTTCGGCCTGCATCCGCGACCGCGAGAAGAACATTGGCGGCATGAACCATTTCATGCTGGCCAATGGCGGCAACACGGATGGTGCGAACAGCGCCTCGGCCCACTATGGCGTGTATGCCATGGAAGTGTTGATCAACCATTTGCTCAAGCTGGGCGCTCGCCGCGGCAGCATGGTGGCCAAGGTGTTTGGTGGCGGCCGGGTGATGTCTTCCTTGTCGAGTTCCCAAATCGGCGAGCGCAATTCGGAATTCGTGCTCGATTTTCTGAAAATGGAAGGCATTCCGATACAGGCACAAGATCTGCTCGACATCTATCCACGCAAGGTCTACTTTTTCCCGAATACGGGCCGGGCGCTCGTGAAAAAGCTGGTGCGCCTGCACAATGACACGCTGATCCGGCGCGAGAAGGAATACGAGGCACGCCTCAGCGAGGCGCCCATCGCCGGCGACATCGAACTGTTTTGAGCAATAAAGGACTGAGGCTATGACGATCAAGGTGCTGATTGTTGATGATTCTGCGTTGATGCGCGCGCTGTTGACCGAAATCATCAATGGCGCACCCGATCTGAATGTGGTCGGTGCTGCGCCGGACCCGATCGCGGCGCGCGAAATGATCAAGTCGCTGTCTCCCGACGTGCTGACGCTGGACGTGGAAATGCCGCGCATGGATGGGTTGGAATTCCTGGCCCGTCTGATGAAACTGAGGCCGATGCCGGTCATCATGATTTCGTCGCTCACTGAGCGCGGTTCGGAAGTGACGCTGCAGGCTTTGGAACTTGGCGCTGTAGACTTCCTGCCCAAGCCGCGCATGGAGAATATCTCTCTGCTGCAGGAGTACTCCGAGGAAATTCGCGACAAGATCCGTGCTGCATGTGGCGCTCGCCTTAAAACCACGGCTGCGGCGGCAGTTCGTCCGGTGCCCGCCAAGACTGGCACCAGTATTCCTTATCCGCCTCTGAGCCAGCGCGTCCTGAACGAGAAATTGATTGCCATCGGCGCATCGACGGGGGGTACGGAAGCCATCAAGGATGTGTTGGTGGGTTTGCCGGCGCAGGTGCCGGGGATCGTGATAGTGCAGCACATGCCGGAATCGTTCACGGCCTCCTTCGCTAAGCGTCTCGACAGCCTGTCGCAAGTGCACGTGATCGAGGCTCAAGGCGGAGAGCGGATCGAGCCCGGCCACGCTTATCTGGCGCCAGGACACTCGCATCTGCTGGTAAAAAAGAGCGGCACCGGCTACATCACGGAACTGTCCAAGGAGGAACCGGTCAATCGTCACCGGCCAGCAGTGGATGTGTTGTTTCGCTCGGTGGCCGGATTGTTGCGTAGCAATGCCATCGGCGTCATCCTCACAGGTATGGGCAAGGATGGCGCAC
Organism: Sterolibacterium sp.; assembly: GCA_041674465.1. Lineage (GTDB taxonomy): Bacteria > Pseudomonadota > Gammaproteobacteria > Burkholderiales > Rhodocyclaceae > JACRAR01. The sequence continues at coordinate 21,824 of JBAYVV010000048.1, read as the reverse complement.
AGGGACTACTGGAAATGCGTGAGGCAGGCGCCTGGACTATCGGCCAGAACCAGGAATCCTGCGTGGTGTATGGCATGCCGCGGGAGGCGGCGCTGGTCGGTGCGGTCGAGGAGGTGGTGGCCCTGCCCAATGTGGCCGAGCAAATTCTGGCCCGTTTGCGCGCCATGGATCGTTCGGGACAGCGCGCTTGAAGGCTGCGTCATGGGGTAGCAGCCGCTATAATCCAGCTGGTTTTGTCATGCAGCATCACGGAGAACAGAAATGCAAGTCACCATCGTAAAAGCTGAGCGAATCACCACCATCAAGCTGCAGGGGCGCTTCGATTTCAATACGCATCGCGAATTTCGAGCTTTCGCCGAGACGACCTTGCAGGAGGCGCCAAGCCAGATTCAGGTGGACTTGGCCGGGGTCGACTATCTCGACAGTTCCGCCCTGGGGATGCTCTTGATGCTGCGCGACAAGGCGCAGTCCACGAACAAGACCGTGGCGCTCGTCAATTGCCGCGGGAACGTGCGTCAAGTACTGGATATTGCCAACTTCGGAAAACTTTTTTCGATCAGTTGAATAACCGGGTTTGATGCGGTCTGGAACGGCTCAAGCCGCCCAAAATGGCGTAATATTGCGGTTGTGTGGGGTTGTAGTGGCATGTTCGTGCTGCGCTTCCTGGTAGAAAGGCGAAATAATGTCCGACTTGATGAAGAGCATTGACGAGCGAACGCGGCTTGCCGGCACCAACAAGCTGGAAATCCTGCTATTTACGCTCGGGGCCGATAGTCGCACCGGCCGCCGTGAGACTTTCGGCATCAATGTGTTCAAGGTGCGCGAAGTCATGCGCACACCTGCGATTACCTCGGCGCCCGATATGCCATCCGCAGTCAAAGGCATGGTGAGTTTGCGCGGCGTGCTGGTGCCAGTGATCGATCTTGCCGAATATGTGGGCGTCGATCTGGAATCGCCGCGCGAGATCATGATCGTTACGGAATACAACCGCCATACCCAGGGTTTTCTGGTCGAGGGGGTCGATACCATCCTGCGCCTCGACTGGGCGCAAATGCGGGTGCCGCCGGACATGCTGATGTCGAACCTGGGCGGTCTGGTGACCGCAGTGACGGAACTACCCGATGGCCGCTTGGTGATGATGCTTGATGTCGAGCGGGTGCTCGCTGAAACCACCAAGTACGACGACGCTTTCATGTTCAAGGATATTCATCCGGTCGCGGATCAGGATGTGACGGTGTTCTTCGCCGATGACTCCTCTGTGGCGCGCAACCAGATACAGCGCACGCTGGAAGCACTCGGCATGAAATTCATTTCCGCAGTGAATGGCCGTGCCGCCTGGGATGAATTGCTGAAGATTGCCGCGTATGCAGAGAGTTCCGGCCGGCCCGTGAAGGACATGTTGCAGCTGGTTTTGACCGACGTCGAGATGCCGGAGATGGATGGCTATATTCTGACCAAGAATATCAAGAGCGATCCGCGCTTCGCCGGCATTCCGGTGATCATGCATTCATCCTTGTCGGGCATGTCCAACCAACAACTCGGTCAATCGGTGGGCGTCGATGAGTACGTACCCAAGTTCGAGCCGCAGCGCCTGGCCGAGACTCTGACGCGACTCACCAAGCGCCATCCTCAGGAAGTGGGCGCTTGAGCCAACCCAGCGAATAAGAGATCTTCATGAGCGAACAAGATAGAAGCATGCTGGAGTCCGTCGATGCCCGCACACAGCTGGCGGGCTCGAACCGGATGGAAATTCTGCTGTTCTCTCTGGGCACCGTGGAGACCTTTGGGATCAACGTGTTCAAGGTGCGTGAAGTCAGCAAGACGCCAAAAATAACCAAAACGCCCAACATGCCCGCCGGCGTGGAGGGACTGATCAGCCTTCGCGGCAATGTGATTCCGGTGCTGTCGCTGGCGCGATCAATGGATCTCAATGATGCGCCGGGCGGGCTTGGCGGCTCGATGATGGTCACCGAATACAACAAGCGCATCCTGGGCTTCCTGGTGCATGATGTCGATCGCATCATCCGGGTCGAATGGAGCAAGGTACTTGCGCCCGAATCGGTGATTACGGGAGGGACGCACCGCTTCATCACCGCCATCACCGAGTTGCCCAACGGCAAGCTGGTTTCGATTCTCGACGTCGAGCAGATACTCGCCAACACCTTTGGCGAGGCCGCCGTCGGAGAACTGCAGCGCCTCGAAGAAAAGAGCACCGACTACAACGTTTTCTTTGCTGACGACTCGGCGATCGCGCGCAAGAAAATCGCCGAGGTGCTGGACAAGCTAGGCGTCAAGCACAAGCATGCATTGAACGGCCTGGAAGCCTGGACGCGTCTGTCCGGAATGGCCTCTCATGCGCAGCAGACCAACAAGGATCTGCGCGACGAAGTGCAACTGATTCTGGTCGACGCCGAGATGCCGGAGATGGACGGTTACGTACTGACCAAGAACATCAAGAACGACAAGCGCTTTGCCGGCATTCCGGTGGTGATGCATTCCTCCTTGTCGTCCGAGGCCAATCGCGCCATGGGCTCGCGCGTCGGGGTCGATGCCTATGTCGCCAAGTTTGATGCGGATATGCTGGCGGATACGCTGCGTCCCCTGCTGATGAAATCTCATAGAAACTGAGCCGGAGAGATCGATGACAGATCCGAGCAAGATCAAGTTCCTGGTTGTTGATGATTTTTCCACGATGCGTCGCATCGTGCGCAATTTGCTCAAGGAGTTGGGTTACACCAACGCCGAAGAGGCTGAGGATGGTGCAGTAGCGCTGCAGAAACTCCAGGCCGGAGCTTACGATTTCGTCATATCCGACTGGAATATGCCCAATATGGACGGTTTGCAACTGCTTCAGGCGGTGCGTGCCGATCCTGCCTTGAAGCATTTGCCGGTACTGATGATCACGGCGGAAGCGAAGAAGGAAAACATCATCGCCGCGGCCCAGTCCGGCGCCAGCGGTTACATCGTCAAGCCGTTCACTGCGGGGACCTTGAACGACAAGTTGGTCAAAATCTTCGAAAAACTCGGGCAGGCGTAGGTATCGCGCTAGGACATCATGGCTAAACCGATTAAATTTGACGAGTCTTGCGATAACGAGGACTTGCAGTCCTTGTTTGACAGTATCGCTGCCGGCAGCGAGGTTCCACTGCAGGCTGTCAAGGAGGCTCCTCCAGCCGTAGACGCGTCGGGCGACTCGGATGACTTGCAGGCCTTGTTCGACAGTGTTTCCGCCCAGATTGAAGAATCGGATACGCCTGCCCAGGAGCAGCCCGCCAAGCAGGCTCCGGCAGAAAGCCCTGAGCCGGGATCGGTTTTTTCCAGCCTGGGTCAGATGACCCGGGAATTGCACGATACATTGCGCGAACTTGGCCACGACAAAATTCTGGGCGACGCTGCACGCACCATCCCCGACGCGCGTCAGCGGCTGTCTTACATCATCCAGATGACCGAACAGGCGGCAAGCCGCGCACTCAATGCGATCGAAATCGCCAAGCCGATCCAGGATGAGATGCAAACCCGGTCGGAAGCCTTGGGTGTGCGCTGGGGCAAGGTGTTTGCCAATCAGTTGTCGGCCGACGAGTTCAAGTTGCTGGCAACCGATACGCACGCTTTCCTGAGCGCCGTGCCGAAGCAGACAGGAGCGACCAACGCGCAACTGACTGAAATCATGATGGCTCAGGACTTCCAGGATTTGACGGGCCAGGTCGTCAAAAAAGTGATCGACCTGGTGGAGAACCTCGAGACCCAATTGCTGCGTGTGCTGATCGAAGCCAAACCACCCGAGCTGCATGTAGAGGCACCGGAGGGCATGCTCAATGGGCCGGTGATCAATGCCGAGGGACGCAATGACGTGGTGACCTCGCAATCGCAGGTCGATGATCTGCTCGAAAGCCTGGGCTTTTAGCAATAGCCAGGGTGTGCAGCATGAGGAGAATGAGCGATGAGTGACTTTCAAGGGATGGAAGAGCTGCTGCAGGACTTCCTGGTTGAGGCGACCGATCTCTTGTCGAGCGTCGACAATAAGCTGGTCGGCCTGGAAAAGACGCCGGACGACCATGGCCTGCTCAACGACATTTTCCGCGGCTTTCATACCATCAAGGGCGGTGCCGGTTTCCTCAATGCCACCGAGCTCGTGACACTGTGCCATCTGACCGAGAATCTCTTCGATCGCCTGCGCAACGGCGAACTGGTGGTGACAGGCAAGGTCATGGACGTCATCATGGATGCGACCGCCGGCGTGCGCAACATGTTCGATGCGCTGGGCCAGGGCGTTCAGCCCGATCCAGCCCCCCAGGACTTGCTCGCTTCGCTCAAGCAAGCCATCGCAGGACAGGCTGAATCTGCACCGGCTGCCGAAACAGTTCCTGCCGTCACGGCGCCGGCGGCAGCATCGCCGCCGGCTGCGCCTGGGCCGGACTGGGGCGGATTGCTCCAGGCGGTCACCAATGTTCCTCTACCCGCACAAGCAGTTGCAGAAGCGGCCCCGGTTGCGGAGATGCATCACGAGGTGGCCGGCAAGCCCCCCGACCAGATCATCAAGGAAGCCATCGGCCGCCGTGTCGCTGACAAGCCTGGCTATCAGGGACCTCCGGTCAGCCGCCGCGAAGGCGAGAAAACCCGAGACAACACGATCCGCGTTGATACTTCGCGGCTTGATCAGGTGCTCAATCTGTCCGGTGAAATCGGCCTGACCAAGAACCGTCTCAACGCGTTGCGTAACGACATCGTCAACGGCAACACCGAAATCGATACCATGGCGGCGCTTGACCAGGCCGTGAGCCAACTCGACCTGCTGGTTTCCGATTTGCAAAGCGCCGTGATGAAGACGCGCATGCAGCCGATCGGCCGCCTGTTCCAGAAGTATCCGCGGATTGCCCGTGACCTGGCCCGCGGTCTGGGCAAGGATGTGGAACTGGTGCTGGTTGGTGAAGAGACTGAAATCGACAAGACCATGATCGAGGATCTTTCCGATCCCATCATTCACCTGATTCGCAATGCCGTCGATCACGGTGTCGAGATGCCGGCCGATCGCAAAGCCAATGGCAAGCCGGAAAAATCCGAAGTCCGTCTGGAAGCGCGTCAGGAAGGTGATCACATCGTGCTGCTGGTTTCCGACGACGGACGCGGCATGAACCCGGAGAAACTGCGCGCCAAGGCACTGGAAAAAGGACTCATCACCGATGAGGAAGCCAATGCCATGGACGAACGGCAGAGCTTCAATCTGATCTTCCTGCCTGGCTTCTCGACGGTCGAAGTGGCTTCGGATGTGTCCGGCCGGGGTGTCGGCATGGATGTGGTCAAGACCAATATCCACAAGCTGAGCGGTTCGATCGATATCAAATCCTCACTCGGCAAGGGCACCACCTTCGTCATTTCACTGCCACTGACGCTGGCGATTCTGCCTGTACTGCTCGTCGAACTCGGCGAGCAGCCGTTTGCCGTGCCGCTTTCGATGGTACGCGAGATCCTGCCGATCGATGTCGAACAGGTGCAGGAGGTCGGTGGCAGCGCCATCATGGTGGTGCGTGGCGAGGTCCTGCCGCTGTTGCCGCTCTCCAGCCTGCTCGGCTGGGCTCCCGAGCGGGTACCCGAATACGGCGTTCTGATGCAGGCGACCGATACCTCTTTCATTCTCGCGATCGACGGTTTTGCCGGGCGCGAGGACGCAGTGATCAAGTCGCTCGAAGGTTTTCGTCCCAAAGGTGTGGCAGGGGTTACGACGCTGTCGAACGGACAGATTGTGCTGATCCTCGACATGAAGGAACTGCTCACTTCACTTGGTGAAAACCGCGGCGTGCCACGTTCGGCTTTCATTCCGCAGGAATCTGCCGCTGCCTGATTCAAGTATCGCAGCGATCGGCGACGTAACGCCAAGCCTTTTTGCGGCCCAATCTGCGCCGCTTTTGCACACGCCGCTTATAGCGGCGAATTGACAGGCGAATCCTCTTCTATTCCCGCGCTGATCCTCCATCGCCGGCGGCAATAATTGCCGTCATGCGAGGAACCGTCAGTGGCTGAAGAAAGCGATCTCGAACGAACCGAACCAGCATCAGGCCGGCGGCTGGAACAGGCACGCGAAGAGGGGCGCGTCCCGCAATCGCGCGAGTTGTCGGCTTTTCTGGTCTTGCTGGCGAGCGCGGGCGGGTTCTGGGCCTTGGGCGGCTGGCTTACCCACCATGCATCCGGAATAATTCGCGACGGACTCAGCTTTGGCCGCACCGCAGCCTTTGATCCGCATGCCATGGGTACTGCCTTTGTCACGTTGACATGGCACGCGCTGCAGCTTTCCGCGCCGTTGTTCGTACTGGCGATTGTCGGCGCAGTCGCCGCACCGATCATGCTGGGTGGCCTTGTATTTTCCCCGCAGGCGATGAGTCTGGATTTCGGCCGTATTGATCCGCTGAGTGGCCTGACGCGAATTTTTTCCATGCAGGGCGTGGCGGAATTGATCAAGGCGCTCGTCAAGGCAGCCTTGGTTGGCGGCATTGTGTATTGGGTCGTTCTGCATCAGCAAGGGGCGCTGTTCGCCCTGCTGATGCAGCCTCTCGAAAGCGGCCTGGTTTCCTTCGCACAGTTGCTGCTGTTTGCCTTCTTCGCCCTGGTCGCTGGCGTAGCCTTGATTGCAGCCATCGACGTGCCGTTTCAGCTCTGGCAGTACTACAAGAACTTGCGCATGACGCGCGAGGAAGTGCGCCAGGAAGGCAAGGAGCAGGAGGGCGATCCACACATGAAGCAGCGCATCCGCAGTCAGCAGCGCGAATTGGCGCGCAAGCGGATGATGTCGGAAGTGCCCAAGGCGGATGTGGTGGTGACCAATCCAACGCACTATGCCGTGGCGCTCAAGTATGACAGCGGCAACATGGGGGCGCCGCAGGTGATTGCCAAGGGCATGAATCTGATTGCTCAGAGAATACGCGAACTGGCTGAAGAAAACGCTGTGCCGCTGCTTGAAGCGCCGCCACTGGCGCGTGCGCTATACCGGCACTGTGATATCGGCGAGCAGATCCCGGCGCCGTTGTATACCGCCGTGGCCGAGGTGATGGCCTACGTTTATCAGCTCAGGCAGTACCTTGCCGGCGATGGCCGTATCGTACCGCTGCCTGCCTTGCCGACCGATCTGCCAGTGCCTGCGGATATGGACCCCGGTATCGAAATCGAATTGGAAGCTGAGGCGGCGGCTACGGCATGAACGACACACTCGCCCTGCAGTCGGTGTTCTCGCGCGGCAACCTGCGCCAGCTTGCGGCGCCGCTGCTGATCGTGATGATCCTGTCGATGATGGTGCTGCCACTGCCGCCATTCCTGCTGGATGTGTTCTTTACCTTCAACATCGCCATTTCGATCATGGTGATGCTGGTCGCCATGTACACCCTGAAGCCTCTCGATTTCTCGGTGTTTCCGACTGTGCTGCTGGTGACCACGCTGTTGCGGCTTTCACTGAACGTGGCGTCAACCCGGGTGGTGCTGCTGGAGGGGCATACCGGGCCGGATGCGGCTGGAAAAGTCATCGAGGCATTCGGTCACTTCCTCGTCGGCGGCAATTATGCCGTTGGCCTGGTGGTCTTCATCATCCTGGTGGTGATCAATTTTGTGGTCATCACCAAGGGTGCCGGCCGGATCGCCGAGGTGTCGGCGCGCTTCACTCTCGATGCGATGCCCGGCAAGCAGATGGCGATTGACGCCGATCTCAACGCCGGCCTGATCGGTGAGGACGAGGCCAGAAAGCGTCGCGCCGAAATTGCCCAGGAAGCCGACTTCTTCGGTTCGATGGACGGTGCCAGCAAGTTCGTGCGCGGCGATGCGGTGGCGGGTATCCTGATCCTGATCATCAACGTCATCGGCGGCCTGATTGTCGGCGTGCTCCAGCATGATATGGACATCGCCAGTGCGGCAAAAAATTACACGCTGCTCGCCATCGGCGACGGCCTCGTGGCGCAGATTCCGGCCTTGATCATTTCCACCGCCGCTGGCCTGGTGGTGAGCCGGGTCACTACCAACGAGGATGTTGGACAACAAGTTGCCGGCCAGATGTTCGGCAACCCGATGGTGCTGCTGCTGACGGCTTCTATCCTTGGCGTGCTGGGCCTGATTCCCGGCATGCCCAACCTGGTTTTCCTCATGCTGGCCAGTGCCCTCGGCGGATTCGCCTGGTGGATCACGCGCTCGCGCACGCAGCAAAGCGCCGCCGAGACTGTGCCGGTGATACAGGATCTGCAGCAGGAGTCGCTCGATGCGAGCTGGTCGGATGTCGCACCGGTCGATGTGCTCGGCCTGGAAGTCGGCTATCGACTGATTCCTCTGGTAGACAAGGGACAGGATGGCGACCTGCTCAAGCGCATCCGTGGCTTGCGCAAGAAATTTGCCCAGGAAATCGGTTTCCTCGCGGCGCCGGTGCATATCCGCGACAATCTCGAGCTCAAACCCAATGGTTATCGCATCACGCTCAAGGGTGTCGAAATCGGTGCCGGCGAATCCTATCCCGGCATGCTGCTGGCCATCAATCCGGGACGCGTGGCTGGGCCATTGGCGGGCAATACCACCAAAGATCCGGCGTTCGGCCTGCCGGCAATCTGGATCGAAGCCGCCCTGCGCGAACAGGCGCACGTCCTGGGTTACACCGTGGTCGACGCCGGTACGGTGGTCGCCACGCACCTGAATCACGTGATCCTCTCGCATGCGGCGGAACTCCTCGGGCGACAGGAGACGCAATCCCTGCTCGACCACATCGCCAAGGATGCGCCCAAGCTCATCGAAGACCTGGTACCGAAGCTGATCTCGCTGTCGGTAGTCCAGCGTGTCTTGCAGAACTTGCTCGAAGAGGGCGTGAATATCCGCGACATGCGCAGCATCATCGAAACCCTCGCCGAGCATGCTACGCGCACGCAGGATCCGCTCGAACTGACGACGCAAGTGCGTACTGCCCTGGGCCGTGCCATCGTGCAGCAGCTCTATCCGGGCAGCATCGAACTTTCCGTCATGGCGCTTGATTCCGGACTGGAACGCGCACTTGGTCAGACGGTACAGGGAGGTGGCAATGCCAGCGGCATCGAGCCGGGATTGGCCGACACCTTGCTGCGGGATACTGCCATCGCCGCGCAGCGTCAGGAAGAATCCGGCTTGCCAGCAGTGCTGCTGGTGCCAGGTCACTTGCGTTGGTTGCTGTCGCGTTTCCTGCGGCGTGCCGTACCTCAGTTGAGTGTCATTTCGAATGCGGAAGTGCCGGATTCGCGCACGATTAGAGTCACCGCCATCATCGGAGCGAAGTCATGAATGTGAAACGCTATATTGCCCCCACCGCGCGCGAATGTCTGCGCAAGGTAAAGGAAGAATTGGGTCCGGACGCCATCGTGGTTTCCAACAAGCCGGTCGCTGGCGGCGTGGAAATCATGGCGATGACGGCGGACGGCTTTGAAGCCTTGTCGCGTCAGGCGACACCGCTGGCTGCGGGCAATGCGTCCGCTGCCCGGCCTATCGCAAAAGCGGCGGAATCGCTGTTGGCCTCAGCCGCTGCAGCGCCGCGTCCGACGACCGCCAAGATCTATCCTCCGGCCGATCCCGCCGGCGCCGATGCCGACTACACCGTGAGTCTGTCGAGCCAGGCGCGCAAGCAGCCGGTCTTCCATCCTTCCTGGCAGGTTGCGGGAACCCCGCAACCTGTTGCTGCCGAACCCGCACGTCAGCGGCCGCGGCCACTGCCTGTCAAGCCGGAGGAAAGTGCCGGCGTCTTGTCCGAGGCGCAGGTGAGTGCTTCCCTGAAAAGTATTTTGCAGGAAGCCGAAGCGAATCCGATCAGGCTCGCAAACAGTTCCCCGGCCGATGATGGCAGCATGGAAGCTCATACACCGGCGCAAGTCGCCCAGCTGATGGGCGAAATGCATACGATCAAGGCCTTGCTGGAACGTCAGCTGGCAGGCTTCGCCTGGGGCGAGATGTCACGCGAGGCGCCGACGCGGGCGCTGGCGCTCGCGGAAATGCTCGATGCCGGATTTTCCGGTCTGCTGGCGCGCAAACTCTGCCAGGAACTGCCGCCTGCCCTGGGTATCGAGGACGCCCGCAAATGGCTTAAAAGCGCCATCAATCGTCGCTTGCGCACGCTGGGCAATGACAGTGACATCATCGAGCGTGGCGGCGTGTACGCCCTGGTGGGTCCCACCGGCGTCGGCAAGACCACCACGACGGCCAAGCTGGCGGCGCGCTGCGTGGTGCGCTATGGCGCCGACAAAATCGCACTGCTGACTACGGACGGCTATCGCATCGGTGCGCATGAGCAGTTGCGCATCTATGGCCGCATTCTCGGCGTGCCGGTGCATGTGGTGCGCGATGGCGACGACCTGCGCCACACCTTGTCCGATTTGCGCGACAAACACATGGTGCTGATCGACACCGTCGGCATGAGCCAGCGTGATCGCATGGTGGCGGAGCAGGCAGCGATGCTGACGCGCGCCGGCGAAGTCAATCGCCTGCTGCTGCTGAATGCGACCTGCCGCGGGGATACGCTCGATGACGTGGTGCGTGCCTATGCGGGAGAGGATCTGGCTGGCGTAATCTTGAGCAAGGTGGATGAGAGTGCCTCCATCGCCCCGGCGCTTGATGCCGTGGTGCGCCACGGCCTGCTGCTGTGTTATGTCGCGAATGGTCAGCGGGTTCCGGAAGATATGCATCTTCCCAACCGGAATTATCTGTTGCATCGCGCCTTCAAACTGGCGGGAGAGGGTTCGGCGCATCGCCTGCTTGGCGAAGAAGCCGGGTTGGTGATGGCGCCCCGCTCGACGCCAGCGGCGGCAGTGCGTGGCGCGGGAGCCGCACTTGTCTGATGTCTATGCGGCCGGGCGTGGCGTGGCAGCCTGGCCCGGCGACCAGGCTGCGGGATTGCGGCGATTGTTCGGTGGCCGCTCACCGCAGGTGGTGGCCTTCGCTTCAGGACGCGAGGCATGCGGGCGGACCACTCTACTGGTACAGACTGCCGCGGCTTTGGCAGCCACTGGACAAGGGGTACTCATCATCGATGAGAACCCTGCGCCGAATAATGCCATCTCCGCTTTCGGGCTCACGGCCCGCCATGATCTGTTCCAGGTTCTGCAAGGCGAGCGCAGCTTGCACCAGACTTTCCTTCAGGCCGCGCCGATGCTGCAGGTGCTCCCTGCAGCGCGCGCCGCACGCGAGCTCGACCATGCCAGCCGCATTTCCGCCGCGGCGCGTCAGAACTTGTCGGGATGTTTGATGGAAATCCAGCAGGATGTCGAATTCGTCCTGGTGGATACGGCCATGCGGCGGGGCGGGCATCTCTCGCCTCTGGCCTTGGCGGCACGCCACATGGCCATCGTGGTGGCTGCACAGGGACAGTCGATCACCCACGCCTATGCCCTGATCAAACGCATTGCCCAGGAACGAGGCCGTGACGGCTTCCAGATCGTCATCACGCGATCCCGCAGCCGCGAGGAAGCCCGGGCCATTTTTGACAACATGCGGCGTGTTGCGCATGAGCATCTTGATGTGCGGCTCGACTATCTCGGCTGTTCACTTGTGCCGGTGAGCGAACATCTTGCTGATGCCCTTGTGCAGTGTTTGCCGCCGACCCTGGCTGCAGGAAACGATATTTGCAGCGGTTTCATGCTACCGACAGCGGGACTCACGCGAGGGACTCGACCACGCCGCGGACAAACGCTGCGAGCGGCCTCGGCCGGTGCGGTGGAGTTCGATTCGGTGGTATAGTTTGACCATCAACGGCCTCTCCAAGATTAATGATGTACACCGCTCAGGGCGCTCCAGACAGGGATCAGCTCGTAATTCAATATGCTCCCCTGGTCAAGCTCATCGCCTATCATCTGATGGCCAAATTGCCGCCGAGCGTGCTGGTAGACGATCTGATCCAGAATGGCATGCTCGGTCTGCTGGATGCCATCGGTCGTTACGAGGAGGGGCTTGGCGCACAATTCGAAACCTACGCGGTCCAGCGGGTGCGCGGAGCCATGCTCGACGGTCTGCGCGAAAACGATTGGCTGCCGCGCGGTTTGCGGCGCGACATGCGCCGTGTCGAGGCGGCCATTCACGCATTGGAACAGAAGCACGGCCGGCCGCCCAACGAAACCGAGTTGGCGGAGGCCTTGGGCATGGCTTTGGGCGATTACCAGAAAATGCTGCAGGATGCTCGCGGCCACCAACTGGTCTATCTGGAAGATCTCAGTGACGGTGAAGATGACGGCTATCTGGAGCGGCACCTTGCCTCGAGCCAGCCGGATCCGCTGGGTGCTTTGCTGGATCAGGACATGCGCCAGACCCTGGTGCGTGCCATCGAGGATCTGCCTGAGCGTGAAAAACTGATGATGGCGTTGTACTATGACGAAGAACTCAACCTGCGCGAGATCGGCGAGGTGCTGGGTGTGACCGAGTCGCGTGTTTGCCAATTGCATACCCAGGCCATCGCACGCTTGCGCAGCAGGATTCTTGGACCGGGCAGTGAGTCCAAGCCGGCCAAGCGTACCTCGGGCAACAAACAACGGGCAAGAAAATAGCGGATCATGGATAAGCTCAGCATCTTCGGCATGCTGCTCGGAATCGGCGCCATCGTCGGCGGGCAGATCATCGAAGGCGGCCACATTTCTTCATTGATACAACCCGCCGCATTTATCATCGCGGTGGGCGGCACTTTCGGCGCGGTGCTGTTGCAAAGTTCGATGGCGACCTTTGTCGCCGGGATGCGCATGATCAAATGGGTGGTCAATCCACCGGAAACCAGGCACAACCTGCTCATCGCCCGCGTTGTGAAATGGAGCAATATCGCCCGCAAGGAAGGTTTACTCTCGCTCGAAGGTCAGGTCAATGCCCTGGCAGACGCGTTCGAACGGCGCGGATTGCAAATGCTGGTCGATGGCATCGAACCGGATCGTTTGCGCGACTTGCTGGAAATCGAGACCGATGCCTACGAAGCGCAACTCAAGATTTCCGCCAAAATATGGGAAGCCGCTGGCGGCTATTCGCCGACCATCGGCATCCTCGGCGCCGTGATGGGTCTGATCCAGGTCATGGAAAATCTTTCCGACCCTAGCAAGTTGGGAAGCGGCATCGCCGTGGCCTTCGTTGCAACGATTTACGGCGTCGGTTTGGCGAATCTGGTGTTTCTGCCGATCGCCAAAAAACTGCTGGCCAACATCAATCACCTGGTTGTGCTGCGCCTGATGTTCATCGACGGCATGATCGGCATCGCCAATGGTGATAACCCGCGCGTCATCGAGAGCCGGATGGAGGGGTATGTAGCATGACCGTCATCCCTCCGAATCATCTTCCGGGTCTGGAGCGCTAGCCATGGCACGGCGCAGGAACAAAGAGGAAGATCACGAGAACCTCGAGCGCTGGCTGGTGTCCTACGCCGACTTCATCACACTGTTGTTTGCTTTTTTTGTGGTGATGTATTCCCTTTCAGTGATCAACGAAGGCAAATACCGCCTGCTGTCCAACTCCATCGTCGCGGCCTTCAACAAGAATGTCGTCCAGGTCGATGTGACGCCGATCGCATCCCAGGGCGTGCCGCAGATCCTCCTGAACAAGCCGTCTGTCGCCATCAATCCGAAGTACGAGGAAGAAAAACGCCAGGCCAAGAGCAAGATGCGCAATATTGCGAAAGAGGTCATGGATGCACTCGGGCCATTGGCGAAAGAAGGGCAGGTGCGAGTCACCGAAGGACTGCTCGGGGTCACCATCGAGATTAACGCGAGTCTCCTGTTCGCGGCAGGGGAAGCCAGGCTCGATCTCGGCGCAGCGCAGGCCTTGAGCACGGTGGCGCGGGTACTGGTGTCCACCGACTTCCCTATCCTCGTCGAAGGCCATTCTGACAATATACCGATCAGTACACCGATGTTCCCGTCCAACTGGGAGTTGTCCAGCGCCCGTGCGTCAAGCGTGGTGCGCTTGTTCATCGACAGTGGCGTGGCCGCGCGGCGCCTGACCGCGACCGGCTACGCAGATCAGCGGCCGGTGGAAGACAACGCCACGCCTGAAGGACGTGGTCGAAACCGGCGAGTGGCCATCACCATCGAGTCGAGACAGCCGGATACGCTGTCCGATGTGCCAGTACTTCCAGAGCAGTAAGCAGGAATAATCCGCTTCAAGCCGCGCCAAATAGGCGCCCGCCGCCTTTGGGTCTGGTCTGTCCGTCAGGTCCGTACAGGGAAGCCTGGTTGGCCGCCGCGAGCAGGACATTCAGCGACTGCTGATTGTGCTGCAGCAGCATCGCGATCACTTTCCCGTTCGATTCATTGAGTGCCTGTGCCTCGGCGGAAAGTTTGACGAGGGTTGCCCAAATCTTCTGGCTGGGGTCGGTGGCAGGCAGCTGCGCCAGCCACTTTTCCATGCCTTGCTTGCTGGCGGGCAGTGAAGCTGCGGCGAGCAAGCGGCTGCGGTGGTCGGCAAACTCGCCCAGGCATGCGGCAAGACGGGTCTTTTCATTGACAAAGGGCATGAGCCGGTCGATTTCCCCGGCGACCAGCGCTTGCTGCTCCTGCTGCAGAATTTTTACAAAATCGCGTAGCGCGGCGAGTTCGTTATTGAAAAGTTGGCTCGGGGTGGGCACGGAGAGTCTGCTCGGGCCATCTGCAACCAGGCAGTTGCGCAGAAAAGACGGGGAACTTACCTTTGTGCGGCCAGCATCTGGCGCACGCTCTCGATCAGGCCATCGGCAATCTTGCCGGTATCGATCTTGAAAGTGCCATCTGTGATGGCCTGGCGAATTTCGGCCACCCGGTCGGCATTCATCGTTGGTGCACTGGCCAGCGTGCTGTCGATTTGCTGCAGGCGGGAGGAAAGCGGCGACAACGCCACTTCCGTCGCAGGGGCTGCGGGCTGAGCATTGCCGCCAGCCCGGGCTGAAGTCGTGCGAACCCCGCTGGTTTGACCTCCAACCGGTTTTGCGGAGTTTTCAATTTTCACGATCAGGTCCTTTGCTTTCAGTGTGTCTCTGATGAGAGTAACGGCGAAACAACAGAAAACTTAAGCGCGGATTCTATATGATTTTCTTCGGTTTCAGCCGATTGTAGCTTAATAAGTGACTTCAACCACGCCTCCCGGTCGGGCAATGCCGCTAACGACATGGCCGCTTGCCATCCTGACCCGGACGACCTGCCCTTCCATGGCATTGTTCAGGGCGCGTCCTTCACCGCCGGTGACCTGGAATCCCGGACCTTTGGATAACACCTTGACCCCTTGCCCTTGTTGCACCACCAGAGGTTGCCGCAGTATGTCATTGCGAATCGGCTGACCTGATGCGACGGACTGAGTGAGACTTTTGCCCAGTGCCTGGGAGGGTTCGGTCAGGGTACCGTTGGGCAGGTTCGTCAAATCGCCACGGTTATTGGCCAGATCGGCTTCAACAATCACCTGACCCTGGCTCAAGGCGCGGGCCGTGACCAGATAGTCTCCGATGATGCGCACTTTGACCGGGACAAAGATGTCCCAACTGTTTTCGCTCTGGCAATGCACCTTGACATTCGTACTACCCCAGGCGCGCGCACCGGCCGGCAAAGAAACTTCAAAAGCCGGGCAGGGGGCCAGGCCATTCTGCGGATCGATCTGGCCAACGCTGAAACTGACCTGGCCTGGTAAGCCCTTGGTCTGGATGCGCAGAAAGTCTTCGATCGCCAGTTTGACCGGTTCCGGCGCTTGCCTTGCGGCAGCAGAACTGGCGAACAGAAGCATTCCCAGCAGGAGCAGACCGTGACGTAGAGATGGCGACGCATGCATGGCGCGATTCAAACACGCCCTTTGCCGGCTGGCAAGTCTCTCTCGTCCTCGGTCACGGTAATCCTGTATTCAGGCGGCAATTATTGCCGAGCACCTATTTCCATCAAGTGATGGCAGATCAGTCGAGCAGGATTGGCGCGGGATTCAGCGACGAGAGCTACCAGCAAAATTCTGGCACGAAAGCTGCATATCGACTGGCGCAATTAAAACTTTAGAGACCCCCCATGATTAACCGCATTGACCAGGAGTTAAGTTTCAGTCAAACGGCACTGAATCTGCGCGCCTATCGTCAAGAACTGCTGGCATCGAACATTGCCAATGCCGATACGCCGAATTACAAGGCCCGTGACATTGATTTCAAGGCCGCACTGGATGGCGCAGTGGGCAAAACTCGTGGCGGTGCACTGGTTCTGGCGCAGACTTCGGAACGGCATTTGCCGGCGGCGGGGAGCAATCGTTTCGGGGCGGCGATTCAGTACCGTAGCGAAGAGCAGTCGAGCGTCGATGGCAATACGGTCAGCATGGACGTGGAGCGCGCGGCTTTTGCGGAGAATGCCATACAGATGGAAGCCATGCTGACATTCATCAATGGGCGCTTCAAAACCCTCAACAGCGCGATACAGCCATAAAGGTCACCATAGAGGTCACCATAGAGGTCACTGAGTCATGAGCGTCTTCAATGTCTTCAATATCGCCGGTTCGGCACTGACGGCACAGTCAGCGCGGCTCAATGCGGTGTCCAGCAATCTGGCCAACGCTGACAGCGTCACCGGGTCAAACGGCCAGCCTTATCGCGCCAAGCAAGTGATTTTTGCCGCCAACCCGATCGGGGCCGAGGGTGGACAGGGCGTGCGGGTGACCCAGGTCGTTGAAAGTGCCGCGCCGCTGCGTATGCACTACGAGCCGGGCAGCCCGTTTGCCAATGAGCAGGGCTATGTCGCCATGCCCAACGTGAACCCCGTCGAAGAAATGGTCAACATGATTTCAGCCTCGCGTTCTTACCAGACCAATGCCGAAGTGATGAATACCGCCAAGACCCTGTTGCTCAAAACCCTGGCGATTGGCCAGTAGATCGTCACTGAAAGGAAGTTGAAATGACTGCCACCACTGTCAACGATTCAAACTCGGCATCGTCCGTGTATGCGGCGATCAATGCGAAATCCGGGAAAACCACCACCACCAATGCCATGTCGGAAACCGAAGATCGTTTCCTGAAGCTTCTGGTGACCCAGCTCAGGAATCAGGATCCGCTGAATCCCCTGGACAATGCCCAGATGACCTCGCAGATGGCGCAAATCAGCACAGTCAATGGCATCGAGAAACTCAACACGACGCTACAGTCGCTCATCAGCAATTCCAACGACGCACAGAAAATGCAGGCGGCAACGATGGTTGGCAAAGGCGTGCTGGTGCCGGGTTCAAGTCTCGATCAAAAAGCCGCGGATGGCGCGGCGTATGCAGGTTTTGATCTTGCCGAACCGGCCGACAGCAGCACGATCACCATCAACGATGCGAATGGCATCACCGTCCGAACCATCAAGCTGGGTGGCATGGCGGCGGGTACGCATAACTTCCAGTGGGATGGCAAAGCCGATAGTGGCGCGGCGGTGGCCGACGGCAGCTATACCTTCAAGGTCACTGCTCAGCGCGCGGGTGCTTCAGTCGATAGCACGGCTTTGCAGCTCGGCCTGGTCACCGGGATCATGAACAGCAGTCAGGGCGTCAGTCTGAACGTCGGCAATCTGGGCACGTTCAAGATGAGCGACGTCAAAGAAATTCTTTGATCAAATATAGCTAACAGTTTGGATTACAGAGGAGCAAGGATATGGGTTTCGCACAAGCATTAAGCGGACTGAATGGAGCCTCCAAGGCGCTTGAGGCAATCGGCAACAATATCTCAAACTCGGGCACGGTCGGCTTCAAGTCATCTCAAGCCCAGTTCGCTGACGTTTATGCAACCTCCCTGACCGGTGGCGGCGCCAGTCAGGTCGGTATCGGCGTGGCGGTGTCGAAGGTGCAGCAGCAGTTCACCCAGGGCAACATCACCACCAGCGGCAATCCACTGGATATCGCCATCAACGGCGGCGGCATGTTCCGTCTGAATACCAACGGCACGATTACCTATACGCGCACCGGTCAATTCCTGCTCGACAAGAACGGCTTTATCGTGAATAGCGGGGGCAAGCAACTCACGGGTTATTCCGCCGACCCCGTAACCGGGGTCATCGTGCCGGGCAACTACGTTCCTTTGCAGATGAACAATGCGCCGATCCCGCCCCAGGCGACTTCCGTCAGCCAGGTGCAGGCCAACCTGGATTCGCGCGCGGCGTCGCCGTCTGCCATGACTGCCGGTCAGACCGCCGGCGGCACGGCGCCGACCATTCCATTTACCGTCGTATCCGGCGTGAATGACATGTTCGACATCAATATCGATGGCGTTGGTGTCAAAACCGTCACGGTACCTTCGGCCTCCTATCAAACGGTAGGTGACATCGCCACCGCGCTGGAGTTGGCGATCAACAACGCGTTTTCCGCCACCACGGCTTCGGTGAATGTGACCGCGAACACCGCGGGGCAGTTGGTGGTGGCTTCCGCCAGTGTTGGTACTTTTGGCTCTCAGGGCAAGGGATCGACGATTGCCCTGTCGTCCTACATTGATGCTACTACGAGCGCCTATAACACCGGCTATGAGATCTTGTTTGGCGGATTGCCCGCGATTGATCCGGCAACGGGTACGGATAACACCAGCGTACTGGAAGCAGGTGGCACATTGCCTTATCCGGCGGTGGCCACCGCCGGGGTCGATAATTTCAGTTCGACCGACACCAACAGCTTCACGGCGTCCACTGCACAAACGATTTACGACTCTCTGGGCAATCCCCACACACTGTCGTTGTACTTCGTCAAGACAGGCCAGCCGGGCAGTTGGCAGATGTATTCGACGATCGACAACATCGCTGCACCGGCACCGGGCAGCGTGACCGGCAGCAGCGTGCTGGGTTCCCCGCCGAGCTCACTGGATATTTCTGCAGCCAACAACAACAACATTTTCGATATCGCCGTTGATGGCGGGGCGACACTCAGCGTCACCATCGCCGATGGTCCTTACCCCACCGCGACGGCCCTGGTCAATGCGGTGAACGCAGCATTGCAGAATGTTGCGGGCACCGTGGTCGATGATCAGGGCAACGTGTATGTAGATGCCAATGGCGTAAACCTGGCTGTGCCGGCAAGTGCACGGCTGGACGCTTTTGACCATCTGATCATTACTTCCAACAAGGTCAATGTCGGTTCAAGTTGTGTGATCACCGAGAATGCTGCTTCCATCGCGAATGGCGCCTCCACATCCACCGTCACCGCCTTGTTCGGTGCTCAGCCCAGCACGGTGGCTGGTGGTCCGGCCAAGGTGGATACCTTGCTGTTCAAACCTGACGGCTCACTGGTAACCACCAATCCGGTGACCGAAAGTTTTACATTGAACACCGGCGCCGAATCGCCACTGCAGTTCACCGTCGATTTGAAAGGTTCGTCCCAGTACGGTATTTCCTTCGGCGTCAACCAGCTGCTTCAGGATGGCTATACCTCGGGCAAGATTTCCGGCCTGAGCGTCTCTGCAGACGGTATCGTGCAGGGCAACTATTCCAACGGCAAGTCACGCAACCTGGGACAGATCGTTCTGGCAACCTTCACCAACCCGAATGGCTTGCAGTCGATGGGCGGCAACCAGTGGGCGGAGACCGCCGATTCAGGACAGCCGATTCCGGGCACGCCCGGCTCAGGTAGCCTGGGCAACGTGCAGTCGGGAGCCATCGAGGAATCCAATGTAGACCTCACGGCTGAACTGGTGCAGATGATTACCCAGCAGCGCGCCTACCAGGCCAATGCGCAGACCATCAAGACCATCGACCAGGTCTTGCAGACCCTGGTCAATCTGCGTTAATCGCAATAGCGGACAGTCTTAAACCATGGATCGCCTGATCTACACTGCCATGACCGGCGCGTCCCAGACTCTGGGACGCCAGGCGGCGGTGGCTCACAACCTGGCGAACGCGACGACCACGGGTTATCGGGCGGAAGAGCATCGTTTGCGCGCGGTACAGGTGATTCCCGGGGCAAGTGATCCATCCGTGGCGCCGCCCCTGCCCACACGGGCTTTCGTGGTCGATAGCAGCAGCCACACCAATTTCACGCCCGGTCCGGTACAGATGACGGCGCGTTCCCTCGATGTGGCGGTGCAGGGGCAGGGCTGGATTGCCTTGTCCATGCCGGATGGCACGGAAGCCTACACGCGTAACGGCAGCCTGGAAGTCAGTGTCAATGGCGTCGTGCAGACACGCAACGGCATACCGGTGCAGGGCGATGGCGGTGCGATCAGCGTGCCGCCCGACAACAAGGTGTCGATCGCCAACGACGGCACGGTTTCAGTCGTGCCGGAGACCGGTGCGCAGAACACGGTCAATGCGATCGGCCGGATCAAGCTGGTGAATCCTCCCGAAGCGGATCTGGTGCGTGGTGCGGATGGCTTGTTCCGATTGAAGAGCGGCGCTGCCGCCGAGGTTGATGTCAAAGTAATTGTTGCCGGAGGCTATCTGGAAGGCAGCAATGTCAATCCGGTCGAACAGATGGTGACCATGATCTCGCTGGCGCGTCAGTTCGAGATGCAAATGAAGGCGCTGACCAGCGCCGATACCAATGACCGTGCGGCAACGCAGGTACTCACCAATTACTAGGAGTAAGGCATGATCCGTTCTCTCTGGATTGCCAAGACCGGTCTCGATGCGCAGCAAACGCAGCTCGATGTCATTTCCAACAACCTTGCCAATGTCAGCACCAACGGCTTCAAGCGGGCACGCGCCGTGTTCGAGGATCTGCTCTACCAGACCATGCGCCAGCCTGGCGCCCAGTCATCTCAGCAAACCACGATTCCCTCGGGTCTGCAGCTCGGCACCGGTGTCAGGCCGATTGCCACGGAAAAGATTTTCACCCAGGGCAGTCTGACTCAGACCAGCAATCCGCTCGACATCGCCATCAATGGCCAGGGTTTCTTCCAGGTGCAGATGCCCGATGGCACGCTGTCCTATACCCGCGATGGATCTTTCCAGAAGGACAGCACCGGACAGGTTGTTACCTCCAGCGGCTATCCGGTATCACCGGCAGTGACCATTCCATCCAATGCGATCTCGGTGACCGTCGGGCGCGATGGCGTGATCAGCGTGGTGCAGGCCGGCACCACGACACCGACGCAGATCGGCACTATCCAATTGGCGAGCTTCGTCAATCCAGGCGGGTTGCAGAGCACCGGCGAGAATCAGTTTGTCGAGACAGCTTCCAGCGGCACACCCACGCCGAATACCCCGGGCACCAATGGTACCGGCTTGCTCAACCAGGGTTATGTCGAAACCTCCAACGTGAATGTTGCCGAGGAACTGGTCAATATGATCCAGACCCAGCGTGCTTACGAGATCAATTCCAAGGCAGTCACGACTTCCGATCAGATGCTGGCCAAGCTGAGCCAGATGTGAGGGTCTTCATCATGAAAAATAGTTTCCTGCTTCTGCTGTTTGCCGCGATCCTGCTGGCGGGTTGCGCTACCACCACGCCACCCACCAGCGTCGCCCAGCCGATGACCGCGCGGCCTGAGCCGCGCTCGGCTTCTGCACCGCAAAACGGTTCCATCTACAACATTGCCTCAATGCGTCCTTTGTTCGAGGATCGGCGCGCCCGCTTCATCGGCGATACCATCACCATCAATATTGCGGAAAAGACTTCAGCATCGAAGAACTCGGAAAACAAGACTTCGCGCTCGCAGAGCATCGACGCCGCCATCCCCTCGGTGGTTGGCTTGCCCTTCAAAGGTGTGCAGGGCACGGCATTGTCAGCTTCGAACACCAACGAGTTCGACGGCAAAGGCCAGAACACCTCCGCCAACGATTTCACCAGTTCCATTACCGTCACCGTCATCGAGGTGCTCGGCAACGGCAACCTGCTGGTCTCGGGGGAGAAACAGATCGGCCTCAAGGAAGGCGAGGAATTCATCCGTTTCTCGGGCGTGGTCAACCCCACCACCATCACTGCGACGAACACTGTGCAGT
>JBAYVV010000047.1:0-24743 GCA_041674465.1 Sterolibacterium sp. | reverse complement strand
GCCCGTAAAACAGAAAAGAAAGGTGGAGGAGAAATCATGATGCCGGCCAGGCAAAGTGAATTGGCTCCGAACGATTGCGACAGCAACGCCGGGCGGGCACTCAGCGCCGCAGAGGCTTTTGCCGACTGGGTGCCGTGCCACAAGGAACGCAAAGACCTGATCGAGGTCGCGGCCTATCACATTGCCCAGCGTAGCGGCTTCAAGATGGATCCCCACGAGTGCTGGAATGCCGGAGAAGCGCAGATTGATCTCATGCTGTCCCTGCGCGAAAACCAGCTCAAGCTCCAGAGCATCCTCGACAATTCCCTCGATGCCGTGGTGATGATCGACACCGGCAGCATCGTCACCGGATGGAATCCGCAGGCGGCCAGGATTTTCGGCTGGACCCGGGAAGAAGCCCTGGGCCAGCCGCTTCATGACATGATCATTCCCCCTGTCCATCGGGAGGGACATGCCCAAGGGATCAAGCAGTTTCTGGCGACCGGTGCAGGTCCCTACATCAAAACGCTCATCGAAGTTCGTGCGCGGCATCGCGACGGACACGAGTTTCCCATCGAACTCACGATTGCCCCGGTCAGGTCGGCCGGTAAGCTCGAATTCAGCGCCTTCATCCGCGACATCACCGACCGTAAGCGCATCGAAGGTGTTCAGACGGCACGCTTGCGCCTACTCGAATACGCGGCCGACCACTCGCTGAAGGAACTGCTCATCGCGACGCTCGATGAAGCGGCGGCGCTGACCGACAGCATGATCGGCTTCTATCATTTCCTCGATGCCGATCAGAAAACCCTGTCCCTGCAAGCCTGGTCCACCCGCACCACGCGCGAGCTCTGCACGGCGGCGGGCGAAGGCAGCCATTACAATGTCGACGCTGCGGGCGTCTGGGTGGAGTGTGTGCACCAGCGTCGTCCGGTGATCCACAACGACTATGCCGCACTGCCCAACAAGCACGGGCTGCCGCCCGGCCATGCCATGGTGTTGCGCGAAATGGTGGTGCCGGTGTTTCGCAAGGGGCTGATCGTCGCTATCCTGGGCGTCGGGAACAAGGCCACACCCTATCTGGATGCCGATCTTGAGACCGTCACCAAACTCGCCGACCTGGCCTGGGACATTGCCGAAGGCATGCGCGCCGACGCGGAGCTGGCACGTTCCAACACCGAACTGGAACAGTTCAGTTATGCCGTCTCGCATGACATGCGCCAGCCCCTGCGCATGATCTCGAGCTATCTGCAGTTGCTGGAGAAGGACCTCGGCGCGACGCTGGATACTGAAAAGCGCGAGTATCTGAACTTCGCCGTCGACGGCGCCAAGCGGCTTGACCAGATGCTGGTCGGTCTGCTCGAATACTCGCGCGTCGGACGCAAGGGCGAACCGCCCGAATGGATAGACAGCAGCGCCCTGCTCGACGAGGCGATGCTGTTCCTGGAACCGTCAATCAAAGAGGCGCATGCCGAATTGCGCATCGAGGGCGACTGGCCGAAAATCCTGGCCAGCCCGAACGAAATCCTCAGGCTGCTGCAAAACCTGATCGGCAACGCACTCAAGTTCCGTGTTGCGGAACGGAATCCCGTCATCGTTGCGCATAGCGAGAAGAGCAACAAGGAATGGTGCGTCAGCATTTCCGACAATGGCGTCGGCATCATTCCGGATCAGATCGGCCGGCTGTTCCAGGTGTTTCAGCGCCTCCAGTCACGCAGCGCCTATGAAGGCAACGGCATCGGCCTGGCCTTGTGCCGCAAGATCGTCGAGCATCATGGCGGCAGGATCTGGGCGGAATCGGCGGGTGAAGGGCAAGGCAGCCGCTTCTGCTTCAGCCTGCCGCAGCAGGTTTTTGAAAAGCATGTGTCGAATGCGATGGACGATTCCGTGTAGACTGAGCCTGTCGAACAAAGGGGCCGAAACGCAATCCCGGGAATCCGATCCAATCTCTTGATCTGCCGATTTACTTGTCCTGGCGAAGGGTTTAGTCTTGTGACCCGTCATCGCCAACACAAGCAATCGGGAAATTCACAATGACACGACTTCTGATTTTTCTGCTGACACTGGGGGGCTTTGCGCTCAGCACAAACACCATGGCGCAGGAACCCCTCCGTATCGGCGGAACGGGTCTCGGATCCCTGCTGATCCAGCGTGTCCTGGAAACCGACACACAGTGGCAGACCAAAGTGCGGCCCGTTGTGATGCTGCCTCCGCTGGGAAGCAATGGCAGCCTGCGCGCGCTGGCCGGTGGAACCATTCAGCTTGCCGTCGTCTCGATACCTTCGGTCTATCCGGCAACCTCCGCCACAGACAACGTCCGCAGCATTCCCTGGGCAAGAACGCCCTTTGTTTTTACCGGCCGCGGCCTTGGCGCAGGGACCAGTCTGACCCTCGCCCGGATTGCGGATATGTACTCCGGTCGCGTCACCCAATGGCCGGGCGGGGAACAGATCAGGCTGGTGACCCGAACCGACCGCGAGTCCGACACCCGTTTGCTGCGTGCCATGTCTCCCCAAATCGATGCTGCCGTGACGCTTGCCCGCAAACGCGTCGGGATGCCCTTTGCGGAAACCGATTTCGACAACCAGGAACTGCTGGAAAAAAGCCCGGGTTCGTTTGGTGTGATCGGGTTCGGACAATTGCTGCTGAAGCGAAGCACGCTCAAACCCGTGGTACTCGATGCGGTGGTCCCGTCGCCGGAGAACCTGCATGCAGGGGCGTACCGGTTTGAGAAGCCTCTGTACCTGGTGGTTTCGTCGGCGCCATCCGCGGCGACGCTGGCCTTTGTCGAATACCTGCAGTCACCCGGGGTGATGAAGATCGTCATGTCTTACGGTTTCATCCCCATGCCACGATGACGGTCATGCGGCGCATATCGGATGCTTTGATCTATGGCCTGGCCCGGATAGCGTTGCTTGCCGGCGCGCTGTTGCCGGCGCTCATTTATGTCTTGATCGGCTATTCGGGGCTGAGCCAACTGACGGAGGAGGATGCCCGGATCCAGGCGCACCGGATCGGTTATGCGATTGTCGCCAATCCCGGCGTCTGGCACCTCACCACGGAGCGCCTGCTGGATCAGATCGAAGAAATCCGCCATGCCCAGACGCATACATTGCTCACCGACCTGAGCGGGAAAACCCTGACACAGACTGGCGAGGATTGCACCGGGTATTGCGTCAGCGGAAATGCGCCCCTGATGGATTTCGGCAAGGTTGCCGGCAACCTTCGTGTCGACGTCGATGCGGCGCCGCTATTCGTCAAGGGTGCGCTGTTCGGCACCGCCGGTCTTGTCATCGGCCTGATGCTGCTGCTGCTTCTCAATAGAACCTTGTCCGAACGTCGTCGCACGGAAGAAGCCTTGCGCCTGACCCGCTTCAGTGTGGATGCCGCATCCGATGCGATCTACTGGATTGCGCCCGACGCCCGCATCGTTGATGTCAATACGGCCGCCTGCCGTTCCCTCGGGTATACCCGCAAGGAACTCCTCAAACTGGTTGTTCCGGACGTGGACTCCCATGTCAATGCGGAGGCATGGCGACTTCATTATGCGGAATTGCGGCAGCGTGGCACGATTACCCTGGAGTCCGAGCACCGTACCAGGGACGGGCGGTCGTTCCCCGTTGAAATTGTCGCCAACCATGTCGTATTGGGCAACAAGGAACTCAACTGCGCTTTCGTCCGGGATATCACCGAGCGCAAGCGGGCCGAGGCAGAGCTGCGCATCGCGGCAGCTGCTTTTGAATCCCAGGAAGGCATTGTCATCACCGATGTGAATGATGTGATCCTCAGAATCAACAAAGCGTTTTCCCTGATTACCGGGTACACCGCCGAAGAAGCCATCGGCCAGAAAATGAACATTCTCAAATCGGATCGCCATGACACGGATTTCTACGCTGCCATGTGGCAAAGACTGCTCAACGAGGGTGTCTGGCAAGGCGAAATACTCAACCGGATCAAGTCCGGCGAGGTGCGCCCGCACTGGCTCAGTATCACGGCCGTCCGGGATAGCCTCAATGTCGTGACCCACTATGTCGGCACCTATACCGACATTACCGAACGCAAGCTGATGGAAGAACAGGTCCGGCAACTGGCGTTCTATGACACGCTGACGAACCTGCCCAACCGCCGCCTGATCGCCGACCGCCTCGATCAGATCATGGCGAGCACCAAGCGCAGCAGTTGCTATGGTGCCGTGATGTTCCTCGACCTCGACAATTTCAAGCCGCTCAACGATACGCATGGCCATGAGGTTGGCGACCTGCTCCTGATCGAGGTGGCACACCGGCTGAGAGCCTGCGTCCGGGCAGTGGACAGCGTGGGACGCTTTGGCGGTGACGAGTTCGTGGTGATGCTGAGCGAGCTGAACTCAAGCCAGGACGCATCGAAGACGCAAGCCAGGATTGTTGCGGAAAAAATCCGCGCCAGCCTGGCAGAACCTTACCAACTGGTCGTGCGCCATGAAGGGGAAGCCGAAACGACCATCGAGCATCGCTGCACGGTGAGCATCGGCGTGGCCCTGTTCATCGATCATGAAGCCAGCCAGGAAGACATCATCAAATGGGCAGACATGGCGATGTATGAAGCCAAGGATGCAGGGCGGAATCTGGTCCGGTTTTCCGAGGTGAGAGACGGGCCTGCTACCGCGCACTGAAACACTGTCAATCGATCTCAACTTAGTGCGCGGCTTCCCAGTTCATTCCCACGCCCACCTCCACTAGGAGAGGCACCTTGAGTTTGGCGACATCGCACATCAGGCGGGGTAACTGTGCGCGCAGGTTGACCAGCTCGGCGTCCGGTACTTCCAGCACCAGTTCGTCGTGTACTTGCAGGATCAATTTGGTTCCCATGCGTTCTTCATCGAGCCAGCGCTGCACGGCCAGCATGGCAAGCTTGATCAGATCGGCGGCAGTGCCCTGCATCGGCGCATTGATCGCGGCACGTTCGGCGCCCTGGCGCCGGCCGGCATTGCTCGACTTGATTTCCGGCAGCCACAGGCGCCGGCCCAGCACCGTCTCGACATAGCCCTTGTCGCGCGCCGCCTGGCGCGTCTCCTCCATGTAGCGCGCGACGCCGGGATAACGTGCGAAATACCGCTCCATGTAGGCGGCTGCAGCACTGCGCTCGAGCCCCAGTTCGCGCGCCAGACCGAAGGCTGACATGCCGTAGATCAGGCCGAAGTTGATGACCTTGGCGGCACGCCGCTGGTCCGGCCCGACCTCGAGCGGTGTGATGCCGAAGATCTCCGCGGCGGTGGCGCGATGCACGTCCTCGCCCTGGGCAAAGGCATCGAGCAGGCGTGCATCGTCGGAGAGATGGGCCATGATGCGCAGCTCGATCTGAGAATAGTCGGCGGAGACGATCACGTGTCCTGGCGGCGCGATGAAGGCGGTGCGGATGCGCCGGCCTTCACCCGTGCGCACGGGGATGTTCTGCAGGTTCGGATCGGAACTGGCGAGGCGGCCGGTCACCGCCGTGGCCTGGGAAAAGCTCGTATGGACGCGGCCGGTTCCGGCATTGACCATGCGCGGCAGCTTGTCGGTATAGGTGCCCTTGAGCTTGGCCAGGCTGCGGTGTTCCAGCAGCAGCTTGGGCAGCGGGTAGTCGAGCGCCAGTTGGGTGAGCACTTCCTCGTCGGTGGAGGGTCCGCCCGAAGGGGTCTTTTTTACGACTGGCAGACCCTGTTTGTCGAACAGGATTTCCGCCAGCTGCTTGGGCGAACTCAGGTTGAAAGGCTGTCCGGCGGCCTGATGGGCCTGCGCTTCGAGTTCCATCAGGCGCCGCCCGAGTTCCTCGCTCTGCTGGGACAGGACATTCGCGTCGATCATCACGCCGTTGCGTTCCATGCGGAACAGCACCTCGGCCACCGGGAGTTCAATGTCGCGATACAGATTGTCGAGTTTCCGTTCCTCAGTGAGCCGTGGCTGCAGCACCTGGTGCACGCGCAGTGTGACGTCGGCATCCTCGGCGGCGTATTCGGCGGCCTGTTCGAGCGCCACCTGGGCAAAGGAAATGCGCGATGCCCCCTTGCCGGTGATCTCATCGTAGGCGATGGTCTTGAAACCCAGGTGGCGCGTGGCCAAAGCGCCCAGGTCGTGCGACTTGTCGCTTTCCAGCACGTAGGATTCAAGCAGCGTGTCGTCATGGATGCCGCGCAATTCGATGCCGTGATTGGCGAAGATGTGGCGGTCGTACTTGAGGTGCTGGCCGAGCTTGGCATGCTGCGCGGATTCGAGCCAGGGGCGGAGTTTGTCGAGAACTTCCATGAGCGGCAGTTGCGCTGGCGCGCCCGCGTAGTTGTGGGCCAGTGGCAGATAGGCCGCATCGATTTTCCCGTCCTGTTCCACCGCGAAAGACATGCCGACCAGCCGCGCCGCTAAGGGGTCGAGGTCGGTGGTCTCGGTGTCGAGCGAGACCAGGGGCGCCGCTTCGATTTTCGCCTGCCAGCGGGCCAGGTCTTCCCAACTCAAAATGGTTTCGTAGGCGCCGCGATGGGTTTCCGTCAGCACCTGTGCGCTGACCGGTGCGGTGGAGTTTGAGCTCAATTCGCGCAGCCAGGTCTTGAATTCGAGGCGCGCATACAGTTCGGCGAGCTTGCCTGCATCCGGTGCAAGTGGCGTGAGTTCCGCCACTTGCAAGGGCAGCTGAAGATCGCACACCACGGTCAGCAGCTTCCTGCCCAACGGCAGGAAATCCAGGGCGCGCCGCAGGTTTTCGCCGACGGCTCCGCCGATGTCATTGGCATGGGCGACCAGGTTGTCGAGCGTGCCGTATTGCGTGAGCCATTTCACAGCCGTCTTCGGGCCGACCTTGTCTACGCCCGGCACACCATCCACGGCATCGCCGGTCAGCGTCAGGTAATCGACGATGCGCTCCGGCAGCACGCCGAATTTCTTCTCGACGCCGGTCGCATCGAGCACTTCGTTGCTCATGGTGTTGACCAGGCGCACATGCTGATCGACGAGTTGCGCCAGATCCTTGTCGCCGGTCGAGATGATGCACTCGATGCCGGCTGCGGCGGCCTGGCGTGCGAGGGTGCCGATCACGTCGTCGGCTTCGACCCCGGGGATCATCAGCAGGGGCCAGCCGGTGGCGCGGATGCACTCGTGCAATACTTCGATCTGGCTGACCAGATCATCGGGCATCGGCGGCCGGTGGGCCTTGTACTCGGGGTACCAGTCCTCGCGAAAGGTCTTGCCCTTGGCGTCGAACACCACCGCGCGGTAATCGATACCGTCGGCCGCCTTGTAGTCATGGGGCAGCCGGCGTAGCATGTTGAGCACGCCATACACCGCGCCGGTGGGCTCGCCGGCCTTGTTGCGCAGGTCGGGCATGGCGTGAAATGCGCGGTAAAGATAGGACGAGCCGTCGACCAGCAACAACGTGGGCATGGAGATTTCCGCCAGTGAAGATTAATTCGAAATCATGAGCGTCAAGAACAAACTTCCGCGGATTCTGACACCCGAAACCGCCTCGTCCGCCACGCAGACCAACGCGTCGCGCGAATCCTGGCGGGTGCTCGGCATTATGTCAGAATTCATCGAGGCGACCGACCGCCTCAACGCGATCCGGCCGGCGGTGAGCATCTTCGGCAGCGCCCGCGTCGCGCCCGGCTCGGATTACTACCGCCTCACCGAACAGATTGCTCGGCTGCTCTCGGATGCCGGCTTCAGTGTGATTTCAGGCGGTGGCCCCGGTGTCATGGAAGCGGCCAACAAGGGCGCCTTCGCCGGCAAGAGCCCCAGCGTCGGGCTCAACATCCAGTTGCCGATGGAGCAGCAGACCAATCGTTACCAGGATGTCTCGCAGACTTTCCGGCATTTCTTCGCGCGCAAGTACATGTTCGTGCGCTTCGCCGCCGCCTATGTGGTGATGCCGGGCGGTTTCGGCACGCTCGACGAGCTGCTTGAAGCGCTGACCCTGATCCAGACCCGCAAGTCGCCGTGCATTCCGCTGATCCTGGTCGGCCGGGCGTTCTGGCAGGGGCTGCTCGACTGGATGCGCGAGCGACTGGTGAATGAGGGCATGATCAATCCCGAAGACATGGACCTGATCCAGGTGATCGACGAACCGCAGCAAGTCGTCGAGGCCGTCTTCAAGCACTACGAGCGGCGCGGCTTTGACCGGCTGCCCGAAGAACACGAGTTGCTTCTGAACCTTTGATAGAATGGGCTTATGAATAATTCCATGCGCCGTCTCATCCTGATCCTTGCCCTGCTTTTCGCCTTGCCAGTCATGGCTCAGAAGGCGCCGGCCGGCTTGCAGCCGATTCCTGAACCGCCACCAGCCCCCGAAGGTCTCAATCTCGACCCGGCGCTCGAACCCCAGGTCACCATTCTCAAGCGCGGCGACGATCGCGTCGAGGAATACCGGATCAAGGGCCGGCTCTACATGATCAAGGTGACGCCGCCGCACGGCGTGCCCTACTACCTCATCGACGAGAAGGGCGATGGCCGCTTTGCGCGCCAGGAATCCCTGGATACCGGCTTGCGGGTGCCGATGTGGGTGATCGGCACGTTCTGAACGTCCAGCACAACGTCATGAGTGATCCGCAGAATCACACTTCCGTAGCGGATGCTGTCGCAATCATGCCGCCATCGATCCGGACGGTTTCCTTGGAGCGGGGTGCGCAATGGCTGGGCGCCGGTTGGCGTATGTTCCTCGTCGCACCGGGGGTCTGGCTGGGCATTACCGTCGTGCTGCTGCTGGCGACCGCGCTGATCAGCACCGTGCCTCTGCTGGGGCAGTTCGCCATTGCCTTCCTGATGCCGGTGGCTGCGGCCGGATTGCTGGCGGGTTGTCGCGCCATCGAGCAAAAAAGGGAATTGCGCTTCGACCATCTGTTCTTCGGCTTCAAGCAGAACACCGGCAACCTCGTGATCATCGGCGTGTTGTCCCTGCTCGGTCATCTGGCGATCGGTCTGGTGGTCTTCGCCATCGTCGGTGGTGCCGCGCTTTCAGGCATCATGAGCGGCGCCGTGCTGGGTGCCGGACCGGGTGCCCTGCTCGCCATCAGCGGCATGCTGTTCGCAGTGCTGCTGGGAACGTTACTGTTGTTGCCGCTGGCAATGGCCTTGTGGTTTGCGCCGGCTCTGGTGATGTTTGACGACCTGATGCCGGTCGCCGCGCTCAAGGCGAGTTTCGTCGGCTGCCTCAAGAACACCCTGCCGTTCCTGATCTATGGCCTCGTTGGCCTGATCCTGTTGCTGCTGGCCTTGCTGCCGGTCTTGCTGGGTCTGCTGGTCTTCATTCCGGTGCTGATCGGGTCGATCTACGCTTCCTACAGCGACATCTACCGCGCCGCGCCATCCTCCGCTGCTGTGGTCGTGTAGCGCATGCAGGCCCGTCATCTGCCCGCCTCGCGCGGGGCCTTCTGGATTGTTGCCGGTTTCCAGCTTTATCGCCGCAATCCTCCCCTGTTGAGCACGCTGACTCTGGCGTATCTGCTGCTGGTGGTGGCTTTCGGGCAACTGCAGCCGGTCGGTCCCTTTCTCCTGCCACTGTTCCTGCCCACCCTCACGGCCTTGATCGCCAACGGTTGCCGTGCCCTTGACCAGGGCCCGCCACTGCCGCGCGGCGCACTCATCATCGGCCTGCGTGAGCGTCGCGGCGCCTTGCTGCGGCTCGGTGGATTGCATTTGCTCGGCACGATCCTGATACTCGCCATCGACATGCTGTTGCAGAATGGCGACTCGGGTTCGCTGCTCGGCAGCCCGGACGAAGGTAGCGCTGCCGCCAATCCGCTCGATGAAGCCGAGCTGCTCTGGCACATGGTGCGCCTGCTGCTGATTGCGCTGCCGGTGCTGCTCGCATTCTGGTTTGCTCCCCTGTTGACAGCCTGGGATGGGGTGCCGGCGGCAAAGTCGCTGTTTTTCAGTCTGGTCGCGGTGTGGCGCAACTGGCGCGCTTTCCTGGTGTATGCCCTGACAGCAACGCTGGTCGGCGTGGTCTTGCCTGGCCTGGTCTTGCTGCTCGCCAGCCTGGTTTCCAAACAACTGTCCGAACTGCTGTCCATCGTGTTGCGCATGCTATTGCTGCTGGTGTTCGCCCCGGTGCTGATGACCGGCATCTACCAGAGCTATCGCGAAGTGTTTACCCCCAGCGCAAAAGAAGCCGATGTCTGACACGGCGACGTCCATCATGTCCGTGCCAGAACCTCTCGGCATCCTCGGCGGCACCTTTGACCCCGTGCATTACGGCCACCTGCGCCTCGCCGAGGAGGCCTGCCAGGCGCTCGGCCTGAGCGAGGTACGCTGGATCCCGGCCGGTTTGCCGCCGCATCGCGCCACCCCTGCAGCCAGCGCGCAGGATCGCCTGGCGATGGTGCGCCTGGGCATCGCCGCCAACCCGATATTCAGTCTGGATGACAGCGAGGTGCTCAGCAAGCAGCCGTCTTACAGCGTGCTCACCTTGCAGCGGCTGCGCGGCCAGCTTGGCCCGCAGCGCCCGCTGATCTTGCTGCTGGGCGTCGATGCCTTTCTTGGGCTGACGAAGTGGCATCGCTGGCGCGAACTGTTCGATCTCGCCCATCTCGCTGTGGCCACGCGACCGGGCTACGAACTCGCCGCCGACCAGCTGGAAGATGTCCTTGCAGAAGAATTCCGCCAACGCGAATGTCATGCTGCCGCTGCCCTGGCGGCCACGCCGGCCGGCCGCATCCTGACTTTTCGCATCACGGCGCTGGACATCTCGGCCACCGTGCTGCGCGCCCTCTGCAAGACCGAGGCCAGCGGGCGTTCCGGTTCTGGCGGGCGTTATTTGCTCCCGGATTCGGTTCTCGACTATATTTCCACTCATCATATCTACGCTTAATCAGAGCCTAATGGACGTTCGCAAACTGCAAAAAATCGCTGTCGCTGCCCTGGAAGAAATAAAGGGGCGCGAGATTCAGGTCATCAACACCAGCAAACTCACCGCGCTCTTCGAGCGCATGATCATCGCCAGCGCCGATTCGACGCGGCAGGTCAAGGCATTGGCGCGCAACGTCCACGACAAGGTCAAGGAAGTGGGTGGCGAAGTCATCGGCATGGAAGGCGAAGAGACCGGCGAATGGGTGCTGGTCGATCTGGGCAGCATCGTTGTGCATGTCATGCAGCCGGCGGTGCGACTCCATTACAACCTCGAAGAGCTCTGGCAGGCGCGGCCAAAAAAGAAAACAGCGCCCGCCGCCGAGTAATCTCATGTGAAGCTGATGATTGTCGCCGTTGGCACGCGCATGCCCGGCTGGGTCGAGCAGGGCTACGCCGAGTTTGCCAGGCGCATGCCGCGCGAAATGCCCATGGAATTGATCGAAGTGAAGGCCGAGCCCCGCACCACGGGCAAGCCGCTTGCTGCACTGTTGGCGGCGGAAGCGGCGCGGCTCGACAGTGCTCTGCCGACACGCTGCCGGCGTGTCGTCCTCGATGAAAAAGGCAGCGACATAACGACCCAGGGTCTGGCGCAACGCCTGGAAAAATGGCTGGGCGGGGGCGAAGACGTGGCCTTGCTGATCGGCGGGCCGGATGGCCTCGACGCTTCGATCAAGCGGCAGGCCGCCGATACCCTGCGCCTGTCCAGTCTGACCCTGCCGCACGCGTTGGTGCGGGTGCTGCTGGCCGAAGCGCTGTATCGCGCTGCCAGCTTGCTCAGAGGTCATCCTTACCACCGCGAATAAGAACTCTAATGATTCCGCACGATCCGAAAATCTATCTGGCTTCGCGCAGCCCGCGCCGGCGCGAGTTGCTGCAGCAGATCGGCGTGCGCTTCGAGTTGCTGCTGTTTCGCTCGGCGCCGCGCGAGGATGCGGAGGTCGATGAGTCACACCGGCCCGGAGAAACGGCGGACGACTACGTCGTGCGCGTCTGTCGCGCCAAGGCAGAACACGGCGCGAGTCAGGTGCGGCAGCGCCGCCTGCCACAGCGTTTGCTGTTGGCGGCGGATACGACCCTCGATCTGGATGGCGAGACCATCGTCAAGCCGTGCGATGCCGCGGATGCCGCGGCTATCCTCGGGCGCCTGTCGGGCAAAACGCACCGTGTCCTGACCGCCGTGGCGGTGGTCGCCGATGAGCGCATCGAGCATGTGGTGAGCGTGAGCGAAGTGCGCTTTCGCCAACTGCAAAGCGACGAGATTCGCCGCTATGTCGCCTCCGGAGAGCCATTCGACAAGGCGGGCGCCTACGGCATCCAGGGGCATGCCGCGATGTTCGTGGAGGAGATTCGTGGTTCCCACAGCGGTATCGTCGGCCTGCCATTGTGCGAGACGGCGCTGCTGCTGCGCAGATTTGGCTATCCCCTGTAGAATGTCCTGACACAATTTCGGGTGCTGCCGCGCAGCGTCGGTTTGCGCGGCAGTGAGTCAAATGAGCGAAGAGTTTCTCATCAACTTCACACCGCAGGAGACCCGCGTCGCCTTGCTGCAGCAGGGCGTGGTGCAGGAACTGCACATCGAACGCACGGCCAGCTGCGGTATCGTCGGCAATATCTACTTCGGGCGTGTGGTGCGGGTGTTGCCCGGCATGCAGTCGGCGTTCATCGACATCGGCCTGGAACGTACCGCCTTCCTGCATGTTGCGGATATCTGGGAAGAACGTCGTGGTGAAGGTACGCTGAACGTCAATGAGCCATTACGCCCGATTGAACGCATCCTTTCCGAAGGCCAGAATCTTCTGGTGCAGGTACTGAAGGATCCGCTCGGCAGCAAGGGTGCGCGGCTGACCACGCAGATGTCGATCGCCGGGCGGCTGCTGGTCTTCCTGCCGCAGGAACAGCACATTGGCATTTCGCAGCGCATCGAGGGTGAAGTCGAGCGCGAAGCTTTGCGTGCCCGCATCCAGAACCTGCTGCAAAGCGGCGATACGGGAGGCTATATTGCCCGCACTGTGGCCGAAAGTGCCAGCGACGGGGAACTGGCCAGCGACATTGTCTACCTGCGGCGCAGCTGGTCCGAGATCCAGCACCGTGCCAAGAGTGCCCGCCCGCCTGCATTGCTGCACCACGACCTGAACCTGTCGCAGCGCGTGCTGCGCGACCTGGTGACGCCGGAAACCATGCGCGTGACGCTCGATTCGCGCGAAAATTACCAGAAGCTTTCCAGTTTTGCGCAGGAGTACATGCCGCAGATCGCCGGTCTGCTTGAACACTATGTGGGCGAACGGCCGCTGTTCGATCTGCACGGCGTCGAGGAGGAAATCCAGAAGGCGCTGGCGCGTCGCGTCGACCTCAAGAGCGGCGGTTATCTCATCGTCGATCAGACCGAAGCGATGGCGACCATTGATGTCAATACCGGCGGTTTTGTCGGCCTCAAGAATTTTGACGATACCATTTTCAAGACCAATCTGGAAGCGGCGCAGACCATCGCCCGCCAGCTGCGCCTGCGCAACCTCGGCGGCATCATCATCGCCGATTTCATCGACATGGAGAACGAGGAACACAAGTCGGCGGTGCTGGCCGAGCTCAACAAGGCCCTGATACGCGATCGCACGCGCATCTCGGTGAACGGCTTCACCACGCTCGGCCTGGTCGAGATGACCCGCAAACGCACCCGCGAGTCGCTTGCGCACGTGCTCTGCGAGACCTGTCCGACCTGCGGTGGGCGCGGCCAGGTGAAAACCGCCCGCACCATCTGCTACGAAATCCTGCGCGAAGTGCTGCGCGAAGCGCGCCAGTTCGATGCGCGCGAATACCGTGTCCTGGCTGCCCCGGCTGTCACCAATCTGTTCCTCGACGAGGAATCCCAGGCCCTGGCGATGCTCTCCGATTTCATCGGCAAGCCCGTCTCGCTGCAGGCGGAATCCGGCTACAGCCAGGAGCAGTACGATATTGTGCTGATGTAATCCAGGGGGACGTCGGGACGTCGTTAATGCGCGAATGTCCGCAGTATTGTGTTCTAAACTGATTTTCTTGAAGTCGATGCGCAAAAGTTTCTACATGTCGTTGTTGTTGGCGGCGCTACCCATCAGCGCATGGGCAGCGAAGGAGGAGCGTTTCAACGTGACCCAGGTCATGGTTGAAGGCAACACGCTGCTGCCGGATACGCAACTTGCCGATCTGATGGCGCCGCTGGTTGGAAAAAAACGCGCCGCCGCCGATGTAACACGCGTTCGCACAAGCCTGAAAAATGCCTACCGGCAAGCCGGTTTCCCTGATGTCGAAGTGTACGTCCCGGAGCAGAAACTGCAGGGCGGCATAATCAGGCTCCATGTCGTTGAAGGCGTTCGCAATGAGATAAAAGCAGGCAAACTTGCTGCGGCCGGTTTGCCGCTGGCGGAAGCCCAGTCTGTCCTGCCCAAACCCAGCGAACTCATGACCCCGATTCCGCCGGAGGCTCCGGCGGCCATCGCCGCGATTGAAGCTGCTCCCGCTGCGGCGGAAGAAATCAGGGATGAACGCTTCAACATCAAACAATTCCGGATTGAGGGCAACACGTTGCTGCCGCCCGAAAAACTGGCTGGCCTGGTCGCGCCTTTTGCCGGGGAGAAAAAGGTCTATGGCGACATCCAGCGTGCCCTTGAAGCTATTGAGGGCACCTATCGCGCTGAAGGGTACAACACCGTGCAGGTCTTCGTTCCCGAACAGGAACTGACCCAGGGCGATGTCAAGCTGCAAGTTACTGAAGGCGTGATCGACAAAGTCACGATCACCGGCAACAAATACTTCAGCACGCAAAACGTGCGTGATGGCCTGCCGGCGCTCAAGGAAGGCGTTGCCCCGAATGCCCGCCAGCTTTCCAAGAATATTCAGCTCTCCAACGATAACGCCGCCAAACAGGTCGAAGTCATTCTCGGCATGGGCGAAGAAGAAGGCAAGATCGACGCCAAGGTGGCGGTCACCGAGGAAAACCCCCGTAAATATTCAGTCACCATCGACAACACGGGAAGCGGCGCCACCGGCAAGCATCGCACCGGCTTTGCCTACCAGCATGCCAACCTCTTCGACCTCGACCACACCCTGACCCTGGCCTACACCACCGCGCCCGATGCGCCCAAGGGCGTCAAGGTGAATATCTTGAGCTTTGCCTATCGGCTACCGCTGTATGGCCTGGGCGACAGCCTCGACATGGTCTATGGCAAATCCAGCGTGAACACGCCCAGCGTCCAAGCCACCGGATTTGGCCTGACCGGCAAGGGCGATGTTTTCGCCCTGCGTTTCAACCACTACTTCGCAAGACGCGGCGAATATTCGGCCAAGCTGGCCTTTGGCTTCGACTACAAATACTTCAACACCCGCTGCAGCATCAATGGCGTGCCGCAATCCTTCGCGCCGCCCGTGCCGGCCATCGCCAGTTGCACGCCGCATACCGCGCGGCCCATCAGCGTGACCTACTCCGGCCAGAAGCAGGGCGCGGCCGCCATGCTCGACTACAACATCGGTCTCTCCTACAACCTGCCGCTCGGCAACAAATACCTCTCCAACGGCAACTTCGATTACTACAGCTTCATCGCCGGCCGTCCGGTGGAGGACCATTTCAGCGTCCTGCGCTTTGGCGCCAGCTACCTCACCGTGATGTTCACCGACTGGCAGGTCAAGGCGGCGGTCACTGCGCAATACACCAACACCGGCCTCATCGCCGGCGAGCAGTTTGGCCTGGCCGGTTCCAACGCGGTGCGCGGCTTTACCGAACGTGCCGCTGCCGCCGACAGAGGTGAAATGCTGAATTTCGAAGCCTACTCACCGGAACTGGCGAAACAGCTCAACGTTCCAGGGAGCATTCGCGGCGTGCTGTTCTATGACGTCTCCCATGGCCGCAATATCGGTGTGTTTGCACCAACCCCGGCTACCGCCAGTTCGCTCAGCGTGGCTGCAGCCGGATTTGGCTTGCGCTACAGCTTGCAGAAGGATCTCAACATCCGTGCCGATGTCGCCCGGGTCGCCAAGGCTGGTCCGCCCGGTACCGAAGCCCAGGGTGAATGGCGCGGACATTTCAACTTGTTGTTCAGTTTCTAAGATAGTGCGTGAATTTGTACATGGTCAGAAGGGTTGCTTTCAGCTACACAGGAGGCTGCAAGAGGCATAGTGATGGCAGTTAAAAGATTCTTCTCGAAATATTCCAGTCTGCTACTGTTCGGACTGCTGTTTGCCCATGGCAGCAGCTACGCCCTGCCGATCGGCCCGCAGATCGTCGCTGGTAGCGCCATCTTCAATCAGGCGGGCAACACCCTGACCATCAACAACAGCAACAACGCCATCCTCAACTGGCAGCAGTTCAGTCTCGCCGCAAATGAAGCGGTCCGATTCAACCAGCCCTCTGCGGCGAGCAGCGTGCTCAATCGCGTGATCGGCAACGATCCCAGCGCAATCTACGGACAACTCACTTCCAATGGCCGCGTCTGGCTGATCAACCCTGCAGGCATCCTGGTCGGACCCAATGCCAGGATCGATACCGCCGGCTTCGTTGGCAGCACCCTCAACCTGAGAAACGAAGACTTCCTTGCCGGCAAGCTAACCTTTGGCGGCAACAACAATGCCGGAAGTATTACCAACCAGGGCACCATCGCCACCCCCGACGGTGGCAGCGTCTACCTGATCGCGCCCAATGTCAGCAACGAAGGGATCATCACGACGCCCAGGGGCGAAACCATTCTTGCTGCTGGGCAGACGGTGAAACTCATCGATACTGCCACGCCCGGCGTGAATGTCGAAGTGACCGGGGCGGAAGGTAATGCCACCAACCTTGGCCGCATCGTCGCCGAAGCAGGGCGAATCGGGGTGGCCGGAGTGCTGGTCAAGAACAGCGGAAAGCTGAATGCCAGCAGCGTGGTCAAGGAAGGCGGCAGAATTTTCCTCAAGGGCAGCCAGAAAATCGAGCTGACCGACACCAGCCGCATTCAGTCCAATGGCACAAAGGGCGGCAGCATCGTCGCCAAGACCGAGGACAACGGCAAGATCACGGGCGAACTTGTGGCGCGCGGCGAACTATCGGCACAGGGTGATGGCAGCATGGGCAGCGGCGGATTCATTGAGACTTCGGCGGCGAAGTTGAATGTTGATAAGGTGCAAATTGTTACCCGAGGAGGAGAATGGTTGCTTGACCCGAACAACATCACGATCCAATCTTCGGGTTCCGATACCTTCGTTTCCGGCACCTCGAACATCACCAGCACGGATGACAGTTCGATCATCACTACCGGCACGATCGTAACGGCACTCAATGCTGGCACAAGCGTCACCATTGCCACCGGCACTGGCGGCACGAATTCCCAGGCAGGAGACATCACTGTCGCGAGCAGCATATCGACTACACCTGCCAGCGATACCACATTGACCCTCAAGGCGCACAACGATATCGTCGTCAATAGTGGCGTCAGTATTTCAGCGACCGGCAACAAGCTTCATGTCACGTTCAACAGCGACGGTGATGCTACCGGTGGTGGCGCCATCGTCCTCAACGGGAGCAATGTCTTCACCAGCAACGGCGGCAACATCGTGCTGAGCGGCGGCCTTGATCCGACCACGGGCTATGCGACGGGCAACGCCACCAACCCCCATGGCATTTTGCTGCAAAGCAGCAGCCAGTTGCTCTCGTCCGGCGGAAACATCACTGTGCGCGGCAAGAGCGCAAGCGGGGGCTTGGCGAGCAACGGCATCTTTGGCTATCCATCGCTCACCATCGACAGCGGGACGGGAGCCGTTGCCATCGAAGGGAAGACGGCGGGAGATGGAACCGCCGGATACAACCACGGGTTCGAGTTCAATTACGGCGGGGGCACAACGACGATCACGTCGGCAAAGACGAGCGGCACGGCGATCTCCCTCATTGGCGATGCGTCAGCGACAGTCAACAGCGGCAATCAGGGCACTGGCGTTGGATTTTTCTCGGCAGGTAACACAGTTCAGGCAACCGGGGGCGGCGATATCTACATACAGGGCCGCGCCAATCCATTGTCCACCCCGGCTAATACTCGTTACGGCGCCTACCTGAACGGCGCGAACATTCTCGCCACGGGTGGAACGATCACCCTCGATGCGGGCACCAATGGCCTGTTTTCCGGAGACAACAACTATTGGGGATTCAAGGGCGGCAGCGCAGTCACCAGCTCGACGAGCGCCATCTCGCTGATCAGCGATGCCCTGCCGCTGCAAGCCAACGACAGGCTGCAGTCCAGCGGCGCATTGACGGTGAAGCCATACACGGCCAGCACTACGATAGGCATCGCCGGAGGTGCGGGTACGCTGACGCTAACAGCAGCGAATTTCTCGACCAACTTCGCCGATGGCTTTTCCGGTATCACGGTGGGCGACAGTACCGCCGGTGCACTCACGCTGGGCGGCGCAACGACCGTGAATGACAAACTCAGCTTGGTCAGCGGCGGGAACATCAATCTGAACAATACGCTGACGGCGACCTCAAACTCGGTCAGCATGGAGTCCGCAGGCGCCATTACGCAGGCCAGTAGCTACGCCATCATCGCTAACGAACTCAAGATGACGGCGGTGAGTGGCATGACGGATGGATCGACCGGCGCCATCAGCACCCAGGTCAGTTCTCTCAATGTCCAGAATACCGGCACGGGATCCGTCAAGATCAGCAACTCCGCCAACAATCTTTCGATCGCCGATATCGGTACGGTCGGTTATGGCGCGAAGCAGCTCACCAGCGGGCAGTCTCTCCAGATCGGCAACGCGACCGGCTACAGCATCGGAGTCAACGCGAACGTCACCACCAACAACGGCGACGTGAGCATCCTTGGCCCGGCGGGTGTCTCTCTGGTCGCAAGCAAGCCGATCAGTACCTCCGGCGGCAAAGTGGACATCACCGCCGCTGACGCGAACGCTTCGATCAGCATGCCGGCCAGTTCGCAGATCTTGAGCAGCGGCGGCGCTGTCACTTTTAAGGCCAATAGTATTTCCCTCACTTCGGCAAGCAGCAGCATCAATGCCGGCAGCGGTACCGTAAAGCTGACGACCTATGACGGAACGCGGGCGGTTGAACTAGGTTCCGGCGCGACCGATCTGGCTGGCACGCGTTTGGGATTGGACAATGACGAACTGAAGACGATCACAACCAGTGGAACCCTGACTATCGGCGACTCGACCAACAGTGGCGCGATGACACTTTATGGCGCTCTGGATCTGAGTACAGGATCCGGACTGACGGGCGCGCTCTCGCTCGAAGCAGGTAGCGGTGGATTTTCCGTGGCTTATCCAATTACGGCTCCGGCAGGATTGAACATTTCAACGGGCGGGACACTGACAACGGCTAGCAATATTGCGGCAGGCGGCAACATCGGCCTCACTGCCGACAAGATGACATTGGCGACGGCACAGACCATCAATGCGAGTTCCGGTACGGGCACAGTGAAGCTGCAGGCAAAATCCGGCAATGCGATCGATGTCGGAAGTACATTGGATTCGACCGCGAATACGCTGGAACTGTCCTCGGCGGAAATCAACAGCATCCATGGATCAAAGCTGGAGGTGGCGGGCAGCGGATCGGGCAACATGACGGTTTCCGCTGTAATCTCGCCGAGCAGCGTAGGCAATTTCTCCCTCCAAAGTGCGGGCGATATCATTGTGAATAGCCATGTTTCGGCAAGCGGGGACCTCAGTGTGGAGGCGATATCGTCAGCCTCGAACAAAATAACCAGCATCGCCGCATTAAGTGGCAGCAATGTCACTCTCAAGGCCGGCAAGATGACACTGGATAGCGGGACGATCAGTGCGACCACGAATGCCGAGCTCATTCCCTATTCCGGCAATGCCGTTCATGTCGGTGCGATAGCGGCTAACGACTTGGTCAGCAGTACGCTCGAGTTGTCCAGCGTCGAACTCAACAAGATTACTGCGAGCAAATTGCGTATCGGCAGTGCCAGCGGTGGCGCCATCGATATCAAGGAAGCCTTGCTCACCAGCACCGGAGGCGCTTTGGAACATATTTCCAGTTCGTTGAGCCTGAATTCCGGGAGTAGCATCACCCAGCAGAGCGGCGCCACGATTGCCGCATTATCAGGTGGACTCAAGCTGTCGGGCAGCTCCGTAAACCTGCCGGAATCCAACTCCAACAGCATAATTGCCGGCATTACCTCATCAGGCAACTTTGTTTATCGCTCGGCCAACTCGATCAATGTGAGCCTGGTCGATGGCGTCAGCGGGCTGAGCGATGCTGGCTCCATGACTTTGGACGCCACCAGCGGTGGAATCACGGTCAGCAACCCGATCAATGTCAGCGGGGGATCGCTGGATCTATGGGCCAGTGGCGCAGTGACCCTGAATAACGCCGTGGTTCTTTCCAACGGTGGTTTCTTTACCGTGGCCGGCGTGGGCGGCGCGGGTCGTGCCGCTTCCTTTGCCAGCAATGCTTCGGGAACGATTACCACGACCGGCAGTTCAAATATTTCAGGCGGCAACGTGGCGATCAGCACCCTGGGGGCCATCGCGACTCAGAGCATCACTACCAGCGGCGGGAGTACCGCAAACAGTGTCGGACGGAATGGCGGCAGTGTCGTGCTGCACGCCACCGATGGCAGCATTGCGACGGGAACCATCGTGACCAGCGGCAGTTCCGCTGCCAATGGCATAGCCTCGCAGCTCAGCGGAGGATCAGCGGGACTGGTGACGGTACAAGTCGATACGCCGACCGCTGCCAGGGGCATCAATGTTGGCACGATCACCGCCAAAGGCGGCGCTGGCGGTGCAACATCGGGGGGTTATGCCGGCGGGGCGGGCGGAGCCGGCGGCAATGTCACTATTACAACAACCAGCAATGGCGCTGTCAGTTCCACCGGAATCGATACTTCGGGGGGAGTTGGCGGTGCTGGACCGAGCACGTTCTCCGGAGGAGTTGGCGGTAGCGCTGGTACGATCACCGTCAGATCTTTCGGTTCATCAAACAACACTGCCATCACCGGCAACCTGGCTTCGGCCGGAGGCACGGGTGGAGCAGCAGCAAGTGCGACCACCGGAGCGGGTGGCTTAGGTGGAACTTTCATTGTCAGTTCGGAACAGGGCTCAGTTTCAATGCTCGCCTTTGATCCAGGCGGCGGTTCGGCGGGCGCGGGTGGAACGCCCGGTTCGGCCGGCGCCAGCGGATCGAGCAATACCGTTACGGGGCCAACAGGGGTGACCATCAACGCGGGTAGCGGAGCAGTCAAACTCACGGGCGTGACGGTGAGTAATGGCGGAGGCGCAGCAACCGGTGCAATTACCCTGATCGCCGACAGGATGGCGCTCGGCAGTACGGCGAATACGGTCGTTGCAGGCGCCGGAACGCTTTGGCTCAAGCCGGGCACGGCGAGCTGGAATATCGATCTGGGATCGGGTACCGATGTGACGGCAAGCACGCTGGAACTGTCTGCAACCGAATTGACCACGCTCAGCGGCACCGGCACTTTGCGCATAGGCGCCACGACAGCCGGGAATCTGTACGTTTCAACCCCAGTTTCGCCGACGGGCTTCAGCTCGGGCGCACTGGCGCTGGAGTCCGGTGGAACGGTCACCCAAGCCGGGTCGGCGACGATCACAGCATCCAAGCTGGCGATCAAATCAGTCGGGGATGTCACGCTGACCGAATCCAATCCCGTGTCGAATCTAGCCGTCCAGACCGGATTTGGTTTCACGACAAACAAGAATATTTTGTTCAAGAGCGGTACGGCGCTGAACGTCAGCAGCGGCATAGACAGCGTGAGTGGTATCAGTATCGGGATCGACTTGAATAATTTCGATCCGGGTTCTCCCAATGGTGTCATTTCACTCACCAGCACCGCAGCGCTGACCCAGTCTGACGACACGACATCGATACTGACCGGCAAAGCCGTCCAGCTTACGGGGACCACGGTGAGTTTCGGCGGTTCCGCCACCACGGCTAACATGAAGAATCCCGCCGGGGTGATCGCGGGTCAGGCTACCACGGGTAA
The DNA here is from genome assembly GCA_041674465.1 of Sterolibacterium sp. Taxonomy (GTDB): domain Bacteria; phylum Pseudomonadota; class Gammaproteobacteria; order Burkholderiales; family Rhodocyclaceae; genus JACRAR01. The sequence continues at coordinate 2,938 of JBAYVV010000047.1, read as the reverse complement.
TTTCACGTATCGATCCTTGAATGGCATCAACGTAAATTTGGTCAACAGCATCAGCGGCATCACGGCCACCTCGGGCGATGTGAAGCTGGAATCGGCCAGTTCATCGGGAATCGGACAAACGGCAGGCAAGTTGATCGCCAGCACGGGACTGTCTCTGCTGACCGTTGGGCAGGTTGGCCTGTCCGAAGCGAATGCCGTCACGAACATCGCCGCGAGCTTGACTGGCACCGGCAACTTCATGCTGAAGAGTATCAATAGCAATCTGAATATTGGCACGGTTCAGTCCATTTCCGGAATTTCAACCACAGGCGATATCGCCTTGGGCACGACGGGCAATATCGTCTCGACATACAACGGTACGGCCGTGACAACGACCGGCAAGGTCACTCTGGTTGCAGGATTGAACGGTTCCAGCCAGGCCATTACAACCTCATCTACCGTCGTGGCAGGTACAGGCGACATCACGCTGACCAACGCCAAGATTTATTCCGGCGGTGCCATGACGGTTTTGGCAGGCAACGCCATCGCGGTCGATGCCACGGCAGCTTCTGCCGGATTCGAATCGGCGGTTGGCCAGACCATAAAGGCCAAAACCATCACGCTCACCGGAGGGTCTTCCGGCAGTGGTCTGAACGCCAGCCTGATTGCGAATGGCACTCAGATGATTGCATCTGAACAAATCTCCCTTTACGGCGGTGGTGGCGCATCCGGCTACAACAATTCCGCCTCCATTTACCAGAGCAGCAGCACCGGCAGCCAGAGTATCTCGATTTCCGCCGGAGGTACTCTGTCGCTGCAAGGCGGGAGCGGCACGGGCCTGCTGGGGTATTACCCGACAGCTTGCACGGACTGCGTTTCAACGCCCCAAAGCGGCCATAACGTGGCCGAAATCGTCAACAAGGGCAGTGGCGGCCAGACGATTGATTTCCTCGCCGGCGGATCGCTAGCGCTGACCGGGGGCACCCTCGGCAAGAGCAATTACGCCAGCATCAACAACACCACAAACTCCCTGCAAAGGGTAGGCAGTTTTACCAATACCGCCACCAGCAACTATCCTGCGATAACGTTGATTGGCGGCGCTTCTGGCGGTGCCTGGAATACCACCAACAATTTGGCGCTTGCCAACAGCGCTGAAATCGTAACCAACGAAACGGGTGGATCACAGACCATCCAGGCCAGCACCATCAGCCTGACGGGTGGCGGCGATTCCACGACGGTTGGTGGCGCTTTCGTCGGTGGGGGAACATCGCAAAACATCACGACCACCGGCAATGTCACGCTCACTGGAGGAGCAAGCAACGTGACCACTCCCGGCGAGGGATACAACATTGCGACCGCAGCAGGAATCGGCGGGAAATCGGGAATCAGCATGACCGTCACTGTTGGCGGCAACCTGAGCCTGACGGGTGGCACTGGTTCCTCGGGTCCGGCAATCATTGGTTCACCCAGCGGTGGTGCAACAGGTACAGTCACTGTCACGGGGACAAAGACCCTCACGCTGGGTACCAGTACAGCGCTTATCAATGCAACGACCACGACTACTGTTGCAGCACCGGACCCCGAGCCGGACCCGACGACGACAACGACTGCATCGACCACCACCACCACGATCGCGACCACAACGACCACGGCGACCACGACGACGACAACGCTCGCAACGACTACAACGACTACTACAACGCTCGCGACCACAACGACCACGGTTGCAACCACTACAACCACGGAGCCGACGACAACCACAACAACGCCGACGACCACGACCACCGTTGCGACGACCACATCGACGGAGGTGACCACGACAACGACGGTGCCGACCACCACGAGCACAATCGCAACCACGACCACCACTGCTGCCGCCAGCACGACCACGGTTCCGACCACGACTTCGACCGAGGCTACCACCACAAGCACTGCCGTGGTGACGACTTCGACCGCACCGGTCACGACGACGACGGTCACGGTGACGACCACTACGCTGACACCGGAAGTCGTGATCGAAAAGGAGGCCGCTCCAGTCGTGCAAGCAGCCGTGACCAAGGAGGTCGTCAGTGTCACCAGTACGGTGTCCAAGCCGGCCGGCCAATCCCAGGCCGCCGCACCTCCACCTCCGCCCCCGCCGGTGACGACAACCGGCAGTTCGAGTTCACTGACCTTGCTCAAAACCAATCAGACCATCGGTGGCACCGAAGGCACATTTGGCGGAAATTCAACCCCAACGATCACGACGGTCAGCACCAACACCGGCGCATCAAATACGGCTTCTGGTACGCTCGGTTCAACCGGGAGCGGTCTTTCCAGTTCCAGCAGCTTCGGTGGAACGAGCGGATCGGGTACCGCCAGCAGCGGCAGCACATCCAGTGCGTCCAGTACCAATGCCGGAGCAAGAAGCAGCACAAGCTCTAGCACGGATACTTCGAGTTCAAGCGCTTCCAGCGGCAGCGGTACGGCGAGCAGCTCATCCAGCAGCGATAGTTCGGGCAGCAGTTCCACCAGTGGCAGTCAGTCAGACAAATCGACATCGGACAAACCTGCCGATTCCAAACCGGCTGACAAAACCGCGAGCGAAGAGAAGAAAGAAGAGAAAAAGGAAGAGAAGAAGGACGACAAAAAAGAGGACAAGAAGGAAGAGTCCGGCAAGAAGCAGGAAGAGAAGGCGCCTGCCAAGAAACCGGCCGTGTGCAGTTGATGCAACCATCATTATTGCAAGAACCTGAACCCATGAACCTGCACTCACGCTTGACCTTAGGTGTTGCAATCCTCGCATTGCTGTTCCCTGGTCAGGCTCAAGCGGCGCCGGCGGGGCAGGTGACGCATCTGTCGGGGATTCTGTCGGTAAAGCGAGCGGAAGCGCCGCCGAAGATGCTGTCGGTCAAGTCGGAAGTTCAGGAAGGCGACATGCTGACGACCGAATCGGAAACCTACGCGCGGATCAAGTTTG